>JAVXVR010000012.1:0-2914 GCA_032230165.1 Acidobacteriota bacterium
GACGTGGCGGCGTTGTAGTCGCCCTTCGACATAAGGACGTTGGCGCGGTTGAGATAGATCTGCGAGAGCACGGCGGGAACCGGCTTTTTCGCGAGCGCCTGATCGTAGTCGGCGAGCGCGCCATCAAGGTCGCCCTGCGCCTGACGTTGCAAGCCGCGATTGTAGAAGTCTTCGAGCGAGCGCGGCTCTTTCTGCGCGGCGGCGTGAGCGGCGAAAATAAGAAGGGCGGTGAGTGTGAAGGCGAGTCTTCGCATCCGTTTACTCCGTGATGGTTGGCGCGACGTTCGTGCGCGGGCACTCCGACATCAGGCTCTTTTAGTTTTGGGTTTCTCTAAGACGCTCGCGGCTCGACCCGATTTAATAAACTTCCGCCGCTCTCGCAGTTTGAAAACCATCTCGATCTTCTCCTCAAACGGCAGCGCCGCCAGAGAACGTCTGTGCTTCTCTCTCTTCTTGATAAGCTCGTTAACGTCTGGATACTTCTTCATGGCTTGAACCATTTTAGCAGTTCATTGAAGTTTCCTCGATAGGATTATCGGCGCACGGAAGAATGACGCCCGCGCCAAGTTCGTGCGACTCGCGCGCTTGTGTATAATCCTTCCCGCCCATGCCAAGACGCACAGACACACACAACATATTGATCTTCGGCGCGGACAGTCTTCACAAGAGGAGGTGAGCATTGTGCATCGTCATGTCGTTTCACTTCTGATCGCGTTAGTCAGCCTTCCCGTCTTAACCCCCACCGCGCGCGCCCGCGTGCAGAACAGGGAAGCGGACGCAGTGGTTAAAAAGTTCCTCGCCTCACAGAAGACGAGCGATGAGGAAGCCGAAGCGGCGGGCAGCGCCGTCGCAGACCTCGACGGCGACGGGAAGCCGGAGATCGTGCTCGTCTGGACGACGATGGGCGCGACCTACTGGCGCAACTCTCTGACCGTCTTCGGCAAGACGGCGGGCGCTTACAAGCCCGTCGCGACCTACGCGCTCAACGGCGAGGCGCAGCTCTCGAAGGTGACGGGCGGCGTCATCTACGTCGATCAGAAGCTGTACGCCAAGCGCGATCCCATCTGCTGCCCGACCGTCAAAAGGATGATGAAGTACCGGCTGACGGGGAAGAAGATCGCGTTGGTTAAGTAACCAAGCGGTTCGCGCGAGGCGGCGTGCGATTCGTCCCGCGTGCGCGCGTTGTGTATAATCCACGCGCCCGATTTCTTTCGTCTCGAAACCCCTGCAATGTTGTCGCACTAATGCCCAAGCGCACAGACATCCACAAAATTCTCATCATCGGATCAGGACCCATCGTCATCGGGCAGGCGTGCGAGTTCGACTATTCGGGGACGCAGGCGTGCAAGGCTCTGCGCGCCGAAGGCTACGAGATCGTGCTGGTCAACTCGAACCCCGCGACGATCATGACCGACCCGGAGACGGCGGATCGCACCTATATCGAACCGCTCACGCTTCAATCCGTCACAGAGATCATCCGCAGAGAGAGACCCGACGCGCTGCTCCCCACGGTCGGCGGTCAGACCGCCTTGAATCTCGCCCTCGCGCTCGACGATGCGGGCGTGCTCGCAGAGTTTGGTGTCGAGATGATCGGGGCGAAGCGAGAGGCGATCCGCGTCGCAGAGGATCGAGAGCTGTTCAAGCGCGCGATGGAAGAGGTCGGACTCGTGATGCCGCGCGGCGGCTTCGCGCACTCCTGGGCGGAAGCCGAACGGATGGTCGAAGAGACAGGATACCCGGCAATCGTGCGCCCCTCTTTCACTCTGGGCGGCACGGGCGGCGGGACGGCGTTCAACCCGGAAGAGTTTGAAGAGATCGTGCGCGCGGGGCTTGCCGCGTCGCCAATCAAGCAGGTCTTGATCGAAGAGTCGATCCTCGGCTGGAAGGAGTTCGAGCTGGAGGTGATGCGCGACTTGAACGACAACGTCGTCATCATCTGCTCGATTGAGAACTTCGATCCGATGGGAGTGCATACGGGCGACTCGATCACGGTCGCGCCCGCGCAGACTCTGACCGACGTTGAATACCAGAATTTGCGCGACATCGCGATCAAAGTCATACGCAAGGTCGGCGTCGAGACCGGAGGCTCGAACATACAGTTCGCGGTGAACCCCGCGGACGGCGCGGTGCGCGTCATCGAGATGAACCCGCGCGTCTCGCGTTCATCCGCCTTGGCATCGAAAGCGACGGGCTTTCCGATCGCGAAGATCGCGGCGAAGTTGGCGGTCGGCTACACGCTCGACGAGATTCCAAACGACATCACGCAGAAGACTCCGGCGTCGTTCGAGCCGACGATTGATTACGTCGTAGCGAAGATTCCGAAGTGGAACTTCGAGAAGTTTCGCGAGGCTGAGGACGTACTCGGCACGCAGATGAAATCAGTCGGCGAGGTGATGGCAATCGGTCGCACGTTCAAGGAAGCTCTCTTCAAGGGCTTGCGCTCGCTCGAAGCCGTCTCGCCCCTGCGACTCGCGGACGTGCCTGCCGATGAATTGCAGCGTAAGCTCGCGCGCCCCAACTCGCAGCGTTTCTCCTACATCACCTACGCGCTGCAACAGAATATTTCGATTGACGAGATTCATCGCCTCTCGAAGATCGATCCGTGGTTCCTCGAACAACTTCAAGACGTGATGCAGGTGCAGGAGCGCATCGAAGGGAAGAAGCTCGAAGAGATTTCCGCCGAAGACTTGCGCGAGGCGAAAGAAGTCGGGTTATCCGACCGCCGCGTCGCGTACCTCACGGGTCGTACCGAAGACGAAGTGCGCGCGCGCCGCAAGGAACTAGGGCTAGTGCCCGTCTATAAGCGCGTGGACACCTGCGGCGCGGAGTTTGAATCGTTCACGCCGTATCTTTATTCGACCTATGAGGAAGAGGACGAGTCTGCGCCGACCAACGCGCGCAAGATTATGATCCT
>JAVXVR010000581.1:0-3248 GCA_032230165.1 Acidobacteriota bacterium
AAGCCGACCTGCAACTCATCCCCGACGCGGGTCACTCCGCCTTGGAGCCCGGCACGCGCAGCGCACTCGTCGAAGCCACGGACAAGTTCAAGAGTCTAGGGTCGTGTGTCTGGAGTCTCGGAGTGAATAAGGCGCGGCTTTTTGACTCCAGACTCCAGACTTCAGACTCAGGACTTTTTCGTCTCACTTGTCACTCGTCACTTGTCACTGTAATCTAATCCCGGTATGACCGGACGTGTTTTAGTCCTGAACGCCTCCTACGAGCCGATCAACGTGTGCAGCGAGCGGCGCGCGGTGGTGATGATCTTTAAGGGCGTGGCGCGCATGGAGGAGCACAACGGGCACATGCTCCACTCGTCGAAGATCACGATGCACGCGCCCTCCGTCATCCGCCTGACCGAGTACATACACATCCCCTACAAGAACCGTTCGCTCTCGCGCAAGAACATCCTGCTGCGCGATCAGTCGGCGTGCCAGTACTGCGGCAAACATCTTCCGCCCTCGGAGCTAACGCTCGATCACGTCCACCCGCGCTCGCGCGGCGGCGAATCGACGTGGGATAACCTCGTCGCCTGCTGCAAGCGTTGCAATCACCGCAAGGGCAGCCGCACGCCCGAAGAGGCAGGGATGCATCTGGTGCGCCGCCCGCGTGGGTTCTCGCTCCACGTCAGCCGACAGATCATGCGCTACCTCGGTCGCGCCGACGAGACCTGGCGCAAGTACCTGTTCTACGAGTCGAACCGCGAAGAAGGGAATTAAAACTGACGGGCGACGAGTGTGCCGCGTCTAATCTCGTCGGAGAAATAATTATGATTAACCAATTCACAGTGGGAATCGGCGGCTTGGGCACACCCGAACTGCTGGTCATCGCCCTCGTCATCTTCTTACTCTTCGGCGCGACTCGCCTGCCGCAACTCGCCAAGGCTCTCGGTCAAAGTAAGCGCGCGTTTCGCGAGGGTATCGACGAGGCAGAAGCCGAGGAACAACGCGGGCGTCTGAAGCAAGCCGCCACATCGCAGCCGGAACTCTCTGCGCTCGACGACGAGGCGCTGTTCGAGGAAGCGCGCCGCCGCGCCGCACAGAGACGCGCCGAGAGCGGCGAGCCGACCCCGCGCACGTAAGTCGGCTGTCAAGTCACTTCTCAAGATCGCATAGTTCAGATCGGAACGGAGTCGTCATCTCTCGTGAGACAGATGACGACTCCGTTCTTTCTTGCATGATGGCGGCGACGCGCTAACGACTTTTCTGACCGGCGACGAGCGTTGCTTTGATCGAGAGTGTGAAATCGCCTTCGTGCCGATCATCGTCAATGTGACGGGCGACGGCGTCGAGCACCGGGGCGTGCGCCGACTCGTCCTCGATCGACTCCAACCAGCCCGGCATGAGGAAGTCGCGCACGAGGGGCGCGCTGAGGAAGTCTTCGCCCGTCGGATAGTGGAACTCCTCGATGCTCGTCCATGATTTCACGTCGTCGAGCCCTTCACGCGCGGCGAGCTGCTCGACGTTGGCGATGGTCGGCAGTTTCGTGATCAACTCTTCGACGAGCGAGGCTTCCGTTTCAAGACCGGAGCTTATGAGCGCCTCCCAGTAGATCGAGAAGAACTCGCCGTAGCTCGACGCGGTGACGACACCCAAAGCGACGGTCGCGCCGGGCGCAGCGACTCTCACCAGTTCGGCGAATACTTCGGGCAGGCGTTCGGGCGCGACCATAGAGGCGTCGCCGATGACGAGGTCGAACTGCTCGTCTTCAAAGTCCAGCGATTCGAGCTGCGCGGCGCGAAAGTCCGCCTGAGCTTTGAGCCGCGCGGCGGCGGCTTTCACGCGCGCCAACCCCAAACGCTCTTCGCTCTCGTCCACGCCAATCACGGTCGCGCCCTCGCCGAGCCGCTCAAGCAGCTTGAGCGCGTGCTCGCCCGTTCCCGCCGCGACGTAGAGCGTGCGCGCCTTCTTCGGCAACTCGACGTGCTCGTCAATCAGCTTCGCGAAACGCTCGCCCCAGTCCGGCGCGACGTAGAGGTCGTGCAGGAATGCGAGTTCTTTGTCGGACTTGCTCATCGTCAAGTGACTGATTCATTAACTCATTGGATCATTGATTCATTGAAGAAATGGATCAATGGATCAATCTTCCTCGTTCTCCTTGAAATACTCCTTGCCGCGCAACTGCTCCGGCAGGCACGCCATCTCTTCGCGCGCGCGCGGATCGGCGTGGACGTAGCGGTAACCGGAGCCGTATCCGGCGCGCTTCATCAAAGGCGTGACGGCGTTGCGGAGATGCATCGGCACGGGCTCGCGCGCCGTCTCCTGTGCGTCCGCCGAGGCGGCGAAGTAGGCGCGTTTGACAGCGTTCGACTTGGGTGCGCGAGCCAGATAGATCGTCGCTTGCGTGAGCGGGTAGAGGGCTTCGGGCAGACCGATGAGGTCTGTGATTTGTGCGGCGGCGTTGGCTTGCACGATTGCCTGCGGGTCTGCGAGCCCGACATCTTCGGAGGCGAGGATGCAGAGGCGGCGCGCGATGAAGAGCGGATCGGCTCCGCCTTCGATGAGACGCGCGAGCCAGTAGAGCGCGGCATTAACGTCAGAGTTACGCAGGGACTTGATGAGCGCGGAGGCGAGGTTGTAGTGTTCCTCGCCGCCCTTGTCGTAGGCGTAGCGCGCGCGACCCATAGATTCGGCGACGGTCTCTTCCGTCACGCGGCGCACGCCCGCCTCGTCCGGCGCGGTTGACTCGACCGCGGCTTCGAGCGCGGACAGAGCCACGCGCGCGTCGCCCGCCGCCGCACGCGCGAGGCGTGAGAGCGTTTCGTCTTCGAGCTGCGGGCGCAGGTGTGCGAGACCGCGCTCGTCGTCGGCGAGCGCGCGGCGCAGCAACGTCTCGATGTCTTGCTCGTCGAGCGGCTGGAGCATGAGCACACGCGAGCGGGAGAGCAGCGCGCCGATGACCTCGAACGAAGGGTTCTCGGTCGTCGCCCCGATCAAAGTCACCGTGCCGTCTTCGACCGCGGGCAGAAGGGCGTCCTGCTGCGCCTTGTTGAAGCGATGAATCTCGTCAACGAAGAGGACTGTGCGACGCCCGGTCTTGCGGGCTTCGCGCGCGGCGGCAATTGCCTCGCGCAAGTCTTTGACGCCGGAGAAGACCGCCGAGAGCGCGACGAAGCTCGCATCCGACTGGCGCGCGAGCAGGCGTGCGAGCGTCGTCTTGCCCGTGCCCGGCGCGCCCCAGAAGATCATAGACGGCAGCGCGCCCCTGC
>JAVXVR010000061.1:0-4829 GCA_032230165.1 Acidobacteriota bacterium
GGAGGGGCTTTCAAAGCGACTTGTGGAAAACGAGTCCGGCGGCGAAAGAGGGGAGGCGATCTTGTCTCACGGACGCGGCGCGTACACGATTCGCTCGTACTCAGGATCGTTACGCAGAGAGAGCAAGTCTTGATCATGCTGCGCGCGTAGGCGCAGATTGGGTTGGAGTTGGAGCGCACGCTCCAGCGATTGGAGAGCGAGGTCGATTGAGCCGAGGCGCGAGCGCGTCGCCGCCAGCCCGTAATGGATATGAGCCGCTTCGGGCTCGCGTCTGACGGCGCGCTCGAACATCTCCTGCGCCGCGACGTACTCGCCGCGGTTCAACTCGATGACGCCGCGGTCGTAAAGCTCTTCGGCGTTGCGCGGCAGAGACGACTCCGAGCGCAGGCGCGCCTCGGCGATTGCCAGATAGGTGCGCGCACGTGCGGTCACTTCTGCCACGCCTACGTGCTGCTCGATGAGCGCGCGGAAAAGCATACGCGCTTCGGCGAAACGTCCACGCGCGAACTCCTTATGCGCCCGCTCGAAGGCGCGCAGCGCCGCCGCCTCATCCTGCGTGGGCTGGCGCGGGGTGTGTGTCGGGCGCGCCGGACGCGCCGGCGTGGCGGCTTTCTTGGCCGGCGTGGCGGCTTTCTTGTTAGCGTGTGGCTTCGCGGCGGCTTTGGTCGCGGGCGCGGAAGACGAACGCCTCGGTGGTTGTTTCTTAGCAGTCGCGCGCGCCGAAGTCTTAGCTGAAGTCTTACTCGAAGGTTTGGTGGTCTTGCGGCTGTGTGCGCTCGCTTTTTTGGTCACGGGAGCGCGTCTGGTTTTGGACGCGGCAGCCTTAGCCGCCGCAGAGCGGGTGGTTTTGACTCCGGTCGCGCCCGCCTTCGTGGCTTTACGCACGGGCGCTTTCTTCGTCGTCTGGCGCTTGGCAAGCGGTTTCGGTCGCGCAGATTTCGCGCTCAACTTGCGATTTTTCGCCGACGGCGCTGGAGAAGCGCTGCGTGTAGTTGGGCGAGAGGCAGGTCTTTTGACGCCCTTTATGATAGGATCGCTCATGCGAAGCTACTCGGTTATCAAAATGACTCACAGTCGGAGTCACAACGCGCGTAGCTTAACACAGCCCGTTCGAATAAATCAACGTAATAGGATAGTTTGCGGGCATAACAAGGACGGATGAACAGCTAACAACAGGCAACAAAGAAAAACAGTTGCAGCCATCTAAAACGATGTGTTAGATTGCAAGTGGAGTCGCGGTCGCTCCAACAAAAGCCGCGCCGCCCTGACAAAAGCCTCCCCGTTCATCAACTTAAAGTCGGCACGACGCTTCGAGCCGAAGTCCCTTCAGCTCCCATCTCGACCGATACCTGAATAAAGAGAGTTCCTGTACCGATGACGGACACCCCCATCATCATGCGTGAGCCGCAGTACGAACGGATCGTGTCCGTGCTCTTCAAACTGCGTGCCGACTCGGCGTCCCGTGTCGTTTTTCTCGTGGACAAGAACGGGCAGCAGATCGCTGTGCAGGGCGACGTGAGCAATCTTGACACGACGAGTCTCGCCTCGCTCGCCGCCGGGAACGTCGCCGCCACGGGCGGGATGGCAAACCTGATCGGCGAGAAAGAATTTCCGACGCTCTCGCACGAGGGTGAGCGCGAAAGCATCCACATCTGTATCATCGGGCGGACGCTTTTGGTCGTGGTCTTCGACGAGCGTTCGAGCCTCGGTCTGGTCAAGCTGCGCGTCAAGCAGGCTTCGCGCGATCTCTCGACGGTCTTCGAAGAGGTCACACGCGAGTCGGAGAAGAAGAGCGTCGGCGAGGATTCGTTCTTCGCGGGGATTACCGACGAAGACATCGACAGCCTTTTCAACTAATGACAAGTAACAGGTGATAGGTAAACTTATCGCGCACGTCGCTGCCCCTTTTACCGTCGCCACCCGTCACTCGTCACCCGTCACCTAAAGATATGACGTTCATTAATTACGCTTCACGAGAGATCAACTGCAAGATCGTTTACTACGGTCCGGGCTTGTGCGGCAAGACGACCAACCTGCAATACATCTACGACACGACCGCGCCCACCTCTAAGGGGAAGCTCATCAGCCTCGCCACCGAGACCGACCGCACGCTCTTCTTCGACTTCATGCCGCTTGAACTCGGCACAGTGCGCGGCTTCAAGACGCGCTTCCACCTCTACACCGTGCCGGGTCAGGTCTTCTACGACGCCTCGCGCAAGCTGATCTTGAAGGGCGTCGACGGCGTCGTCTTCGTCGCCGACAGTCAAGAGGAACGTATGGACGCCAACATCGAGGCGCTCTACAACCTCGAAGAGAACCTGCGCGCGAACGGCTACGACTTGATGAAAATCCCCTACGTCCTCCAGCTCAACAAGCGCGACCTGCCGAACGTCATCCCATCGGCAGACCTGGTCGCGGAACTGCGGCGCAAGAACGAGGATGTGCACGAGGCGGTCGCCTCCACGGGCGTCGGCGTCTTCGACACGCTGAAATCCGTCGCCAAGCAAGTTTTGACTGAGTTACGTAAATCCTAAGGCGGGGAAAGTCGCGCGTACGCGTCGGGCTCGACTCCGGCGACGCGAAGAGTCTCGGCTCGCCGCTAACTCGCGTTCAGTGCGGACGGGGCACAGCGTCGCCGCGAGACTCTTAACGCCGTCTAGTCACTGCGCGCGAGCAGCCCTGAGATCGTCTCGACCAGCGAGTCCATGCCTTCCGGCTTTCTCAAGAAAACGTCAACGCCCGCGCGTCGCGCCTGCGCCGCGTGGTCGCTCGACGAAAACATAACGACGGGCATGTCTCGGCGGTGAGGCAGTTGCTTGACGCGGCGCGCGAGTTCGAGCCCGCTCATACCGGCTAGATCGCAATCAACGACGAGCAGATCGAAGTGCTCTTCGCCTTCGAGTTCTCTGAGTCCCATCAACCCGTCGGCGCAGGCTTCCACGCGCCAGCCTTCCGCCTCCAGGATGTCTTTCACCGCGTCGGCGACCAGCCGGTTGTCTTCGACGTGCAGGATCGCGGCGGGCTGTGTGGCTCTGGGCGTTTCGTACTTCGCGCTGTGGCGCGTGTGCCGGAGGCGAACGACGATACTGCGCCTGCGCGGCACGACGGGCGTGCGCGCGCCCAAGAGACCGCTGTGCCGTGTGCGTAGGATGTGGATGAGCGATTGGTGCTTGACGCCGAGTCGCCGCGCCGCGCGGGAGACACTGCCGCCTTCCGCCGTCAAAGCCTGTTCGATGAAGCGCGCCTCATACGCCCGCACGGCGCGCGGCAGCGAGAAGTCTTCCGGCAGTTGCACGCCCGCTAACCTGTTCGTCGCGAGTCGCGCGCAAGCGCGCAGGCGTGTGATGTCGTCCATGTCCTGCGTCCGCGCCAAAAGCTCGTCAGCGCGCCGGTACGCCTCATAGACCTCGCTCTCCGAGAGACGCGCGCCGCCGTGCTCCTCGATCAAAGCTAGCGCGGCGTGCCCGGCGCTTTCGAGCGCGCCCGCGTTCTCGGCGTTGGAGATTGCTTCCCTGAGCGTGTGTATCGAGTCGTCATACTCGCCGAGCCTCGCCTGCACGATCCCTTGCACAGTCATCGCGTCCGCCAGCAACGCCTGCTCGCCGCCCTCTTCGAGCGCGGCGACGGCGCGTGCGACCACTGTCTTAGCTTCGCCGTAACGATGTTCGGCGGCGAGCACGCGCGCGCGCGTTTCGTCCACCTGCGCGGTGTTGCCGGAGTCTCTCAGATGAGTGAAAATCGCGCGGGCTCTATCGAGATGCTCGTGCGCCTCGGCGTGACGACCTAGCTGGTAAAGAAGGAAGGCGAGATTGTTTAAACTATTGCCGCAAAAACGCTCGTGCCTCGCTTGCTCATAATGAAAAATAGCTGCCGTAAATTCGATGATTGCTCTGTCAGCGTAATCAACTCGCCTTTCAGTAGTATTTAAATGAAGCAGGACGAGCGCCTTCTGATTGTGCCATCTGCCTTTCCATGCATCGCTTGCAGATTCAAAAATAGGCTCAGCTTCTTTAAGAATGTCCCACGCTTCGTGATAGCGATGGGCACTTATCTCGATGAGCGTTTGCCTGATGAGAATCTTTGCCTTTAACTCCAAATCTGCGCTGGTAAGATTCCTTAAGGCTTCAGTAAGTATCACGCGGGCTTCGTCGAGCGCGCCCAATCGCCAGTAGCAGATACCGAGCTCGTATTGAACTTCAGAAACTTTCGATGGCTGATTGAGAGTTTCAAAAACTCCCAGCGCTTCGCTGAGAAGGTCTTTCGCTGCTTCCTGCGCGCCAGCGATGTGCTGAGAACTCCCGATCCGCCCGCTTAATGCGCCGCACTGGAGCATGACCTCTGCCGCTGCCAGAGAGTCTAGTCCTTCCAGTGCTGGGCGGTTGCCTACGCCCCGCCAGAACGTTTCAAGCGCTTCGCAACTGTTTTCGTACTGCCCAGAAAAAATAAAGTCTGCAGCTCGACGGCAGCTAAGCCGAGCACGCTCATCGGCGTTGAGGGAAAGGTCAGCTACCTCTTTCAGGTGATTATCTGCTAAAGTCATGTGAGGAAAACCTTTCTCTGCGTATGCAAGTCTGTTGCATATACATCAGAGCCGCCGCATCTCTTCACAAGACGCGACGACGAGTTTGAGCTACTTCCATAAAGCTAAAGGGAAAACCGATGAAAAACTTTCTTCGCGCTGCGATGCTCGTACTAGCACTCTCCGTTTGCGTGCAAGCTGACGGGATCATGCAGACCGACAAAACCCCGCCGCCACCTCCTCCGCCACCAGCGAGCGCGACACAAAACGGCGAAGAGCCGACGGATTCGTTGGACGGGATCATGCAGAC
>JAVXVR010000594.1:0-6825 GCA_032230165.1 Acidobacteriota bacterium
GGATCGTTGAAGCCGTCGCGATACATCCCGTCAACCAGTTCGACGTTCCCCATACGCGTGCCCCAGCGCGCGCCCTCTGCGAAGTAAGGCACGCGCGACATGGACTCGACACCGCCCGCGAGCACCACGCGCGCGCGACCGAGCATGATCTCCTGTGCGGCGAGGATGATCGCTTTCAAGCCCGACCCGCACGCCTGATTGACCGTAAACGCGGGCACGGTTTCGGGCGCGCCCGCACGATACCCGATCTGCCGCCCGACGTTCGGACCCCCGCCCGCCTGACGCGCGCACCCCCAGATGACTTCCTGAATCGCATCAGCCGCGACACCGGCACGCGCAAGGCTCGCCTTCGCGGCGACCGCGCCCAGTTCTGCCGCCATCAGTCCCGCGAGCGCACCGCCGAACCGCCCGATGGGCGTCCGCACCGCGCCGACAAGATAAACTTCTTTCATCATCAAGCTCTCTATGTTAGTAATCAGCACTCAGCAATCAGCATTCAGTTCTTCGTCCGGCTGAGTGCTGAGTGCTAATCGCTGAATGCTTAAATGTTAGCACACGCTTTTCGTAGATCGTGAACGCGACGCCGACTCACATTTCGCCACGGCGTCGCGTCCCTTCGCGAGATGAAATTCCTCACGACTCAAGCTGACAGGGAAGAGGCTCAACGACGCCTGCGCGAGTTATTAACTTCGCGCGGCGAGTGGTTCTGCGCCGAAGTTGGTGCGGGGCGTTCGCGCGCGATGGATAGCTTTCGCGCGCCCGTTACCTTACGCGTGGGCGATTGGGAGCTGCGCGCGGCGGGAGGCGCGTTGCACTTTTCCTGCTGGACAGAGAGGGGCGCGCGTGTGTGGCGCGTCGCGGCTTGGGAGTGGTCGGGCGGGAAACTTTTGCTCCGCGTGACGCGGCGTGCGGGCGCGGAGCGCGCCACACTCGAACTCGTCGCGCGCGCGTCGGCTCGCGAGGACGCGGCGGAGATTGCCGCCGCGCGCCGCGCCGCGTGCGAGCGTCTGGCTGAGTTGGTTTGCGCCCGCGTTCCCGGCGCGAAGATGGAGAGCGCGCGTCTGAGCATGGGTGCGCGTCGCTCCGAGCCCGGTCGCTACGCGCGCATCTTGCTCAGGCGCGGTCGGCGCGAGTTGATCGCCGCGACGGGCGCGCTTGTCGCGCTGCGCGCACATGAAGTTGACGCGATGCTCGCGTCGGCGCTGGCGTGGTGGCTTCGCCTGGGTGAGGGCGTTCGCGCAAGGAGCACGAGAGGGTCGAGCGGCGCGGCGCAACTGTGGATCATCGCCTCGCGCGAGCTGTCGCGTGCGACCGCCGAGCGGCTCGCGCTGCTGCGCGCGGAGGTGCGCGGCGCGATAAAGCTCTTCGAGTTAAATGACTCGAATGCTGCGGCGGGGTCGGACGAGTCCACGACGAAAAGTCTGTCGGAGGTCGAGACGCCGCGACTCGAATCACTGCTCGAAGGCGCGCGCCGTTTTCGTTTCGCGCCGCGCGCCGAAGCTGGCGGGTCGGCGGCGCGTCTCGTCGCGCTCGCGCCCGAAGAGATCGACGTAGTGCGCGCACGCCACGGCGAGACGGTGCGCTTCAACGGTCTGGCATTCGCGCGCGTGCGTCGCGTCGTCGGGCGCGAGCGCGTGTGGTTTGGCGTGCCCGGCGCGGGTCAGAAAATCTTGCTCGATGAGGGAAACGCGCGGCAACTGTCGAAGCTGATTGACGAGCTTGCCGAACACCGACGCGCTGATGGGGGAGATCGTCGCCACGCATACTTTCGCGCCGCGCCAGAGGCTTGGCTCGAATCAATTTTGCGTCGCGACATCACGCGGCTCGATCCCGGTCTTATCGTCTCGCCGCTACACGTGCAGTTCCGCACGTCGCGCGAGGGGGCGGGCGCGCGCCCCGTCGATCTGCTGGCGCTGCGGCGCGACGGTCGGCTCGTCGTCATCGAGTTGAAAGTTTCGGAGGATGGCGCGCTGCCCATCCAGGGCGCGGACTACTGGCGAAGGGTCGAGGCGCATCGTCGAAGCGGCGACCTCAAACGTGCGCGGCTCTTTGGTGATCTCGAAATCGCGGATGAGCCGCCGCTCGTCTATCTCGCCGCGCCGGTCTTCCGCTTCCACCGCGCGTTTCCCATGCTTGCGCGCACGGTCTCAACCGAGATCGAGATGTTTCGCTTTGATCTTAACGAAGATTGGCGCGCGGGCGTCCGCGTCGTGCGGCGCACGCGCGTCAACTAATAAGGCAAAAGTAAAAAGGCAAAAGGGAAGTTGCGTTAGGCAATCCGCTCGAATAAGGAGAGCAGCGATGGTGAGAGATATATATCTTACTGGTTGCTCATGCTGACGATGTGTTCTTTCGACTGATCGCTTGTCGTGCAGATGCCTGCGACGCGGAGCTTGAACTCGTCGGGGTTCGACGCGCCGCGCATCGCTTCTTCCATGGTGATGAGACCTGACTGGAAGAGATGGAAGAGCGATTGGTCGAAGGTCTGCATCCCGTACTGCGAAGTGCCTGCGGCGATGGCGTCGCGGATCATCGTGGTCTTCTCTTCGTTGGCGATGTAGTCGCGGATCGTGCCCGTCGAGATCATCACCTCGGCGGCGGGCACGCGCCCCGTGCCGTTTGACGCGCGCACGAGTCGCATCGAGATGACGGCGCGAAGGATGCCAGCCAGCTGGAGGCGGATCGACTTCTGCTGGTGCGGCGGAAAGGCGGTGACGACGCGCGTGATGGTCTCTGTCGCGTCGGTGGTGTGGAGCGTCGAGAGGACGAGGTGCCCGGTCTCGGCGGCTGTGAGAGCCGTCTCGATGGTTTCCAGATCGCGCATCTCGCCGACGAGGATCACGTCCGGGTCTTGGCGGAGTGCGCCGCGCAAAGCTTCGGCAAACGAGCGCGTGTCCACGTCAACCTCGCGCTGCGAGATGAAAGATTTTTTGTCGCGGTGGAGAAACTCGATCGGGTCTTCGATGGTGACGATGTGACCGCCGCGCGTCGCGTTGATGTAATCAATGAGCGCGGCGAGGGTCGAAGACTTACCCGAACCCGTCGCGCCCGTGACAAGGATCAGTCCGCGCTGCTCCTCGGCGATGCTTTCGCAGACGGGCGGCAAGCCCAGCTCCGTGATGGTACGCACCTTGTCGGGGATGACGCGCAAGACCATCGAGACCGCGCCGCGCTGCTGGAAGACGTTGGCGCGGAAGCGTCCCACGCCGGAGAGACCGTAGGCGATGTCCACCTCCGACACTTCCTTGAAGCGCAGCTTCTGTCGGTTCGACATGAGCGAGAAAGCCATGTCGAGCGTGTCCTCTTGCGTCAGTCGCGTCGCTTCGACGACGGGCTTCAGCTCGCCGTCCACGCGCATGACGGGCAGAGAGCCCGCCTTGATGTGCAGGTCGGACGCCCCGCATTTGGTCGCGCTTCGTAAAAGATCGTCAATCTTGATGGGCATAAAAAAGGTTCAATGTGTGCGGACGCTCGCGCGCGAAAGACGATTCTGCCGTGATGTGCCTGAGAGAAATGTCGAACCGGAGCGAGCGCGTCGAGGCTTACCTGCGTGTGATATCGGTTGATTAGTGAAACATGAGGCGGGGTTGGGGGCGAGAGCTAAAACGCTGACGCGCGCCAAAAACATTCTCGCACGCGCGCAGGAAGAGCGTCAACAAGTTCATCGGAAAAGGCAAAGGCGCGCGTTTTTGCTGAGGAACGTGCGCCTTTGCCTTTCGCTTGCTCGTGGCTTTGTGTGCCGTCGCCTAGTCTTTCGCCGCCGCGCTGAGCACGGTCGGCTGCGACTCGGCGGGCTCGGCGACCTGTTCCAGAGGCTCGGTCGAGATGTTCACACGCGACGCAGCCTTGTGCCCGTTGTTGTTCTCGTTCGCCTCCACGCTCGCCGCTTCGTTCACGTAGGTGAGCCACACGCCGGGCGCTTCTCGCTCGCCGGAGGTGATCTCGAAGAAGGTCTGCTGCACGCGCGTCGTCACATCGCCGCGCCGCCCCTCGCCGATCTGAATCTTATCAACCGAGCGAATCGGCGTGACCTCCGCGGCTGTGCCTGTGAAGAAGACTTCGTCGGCGACGTAGAGCGCCGCGCGCTGGATCGCCTGCTCGACGACCGGGATGTTCAGCTCGCGGCAGATTTGGATCACGCTGTCGCGCGTGATGCCGGGCAGGATTGACGAGGAGAGCGGCGGCGTGATCACGCGACCTTGATGGACGATGAAGATGTTCTCGCCCGATCCTTCCGAGACGAAGCCGCGGTCGTCGAGCGCGATGCCTTCGGAGTAGCCGTTCTTGATCGCCTCCATCTTGATGAGCTGCGAGTTCATGTAGTTCGCGCCGGACTTCGCCATCGCGGGCATCGAGTTGGGCGAGAGGCGGTTCCACGAAGAGACGCACACGTCCACGCCCTGCTCAATCGCCTCGTCGCCCAGATACTTGCCCCAGTCCCACGCGCCGATGTAGCACGAGAGAGGGTTAGGGAAAGGATTGACGCCGAACGCCGGGTGCGCTTCGTCGAGACTGCGGAAGATGATCGGTCGGATGTAGCACTGATCTATGCCGCTGCGACGCACGAGCCCGACCGCCGCATCGCACAACTGTGCGAGTCCGAAGCCGTGCTCCATGCGGTAAATCTTCGCCGAGTTCATGAGCCGCTGCATGTGCTCGTGCAGGCGAAAGACCGCCGGACCGCGCTTCGTCTTGTAGCAGCGGATGCCCTCGAAGACCGACGAGCCGTAGTGCAAGACGTGCGACATGACGTGCACGCGCGCGTCGTCCCACTTGATGAATTCGCCGTTGTGCCAAATCTCTCCAACGATGCGCGGCGTCTTAATGTCCTTCTTGTCTCGTGCGTCGTCTGCGAACATGGCTGCTTGGTGCTCCTTACGTGCGTGCGTTCTCGAAAAGCGAACTGCGAACCGAACTCCCGAACCTTGATTGTACGAAAGTGTCTTGCAGAATCTGTGTTGATCTCGTGGCGCGCGAATTAAACGGCACGATACCGCGAAACCCGAATCGTTGGCAAGCACGCGCGCCGCGCACGCCTCTTGCGTCTTCCGTCAAGCGCGACGTACCATCCGACCTGTCCTTGATAAACGTTAAACGGCTCGACTTTTCCGCGTTCGCAAACACGTGCGCGACGCGATTTCGATCCGTTCGTCATCTTTTTTGACGCAGACTGACCGCCGCATGACGGAACATACTTCACACGAAGCCGCGCCCGCCGAGAACTCTCACGACACCGCCGATGCGCTCGCCGTTCACCGCCGAGCCATCCTCGTTGACATGCACGCCGACACCGTCCAGCGCATCGTTGACGAAGGCGCGGACATCAACCAGCGACTTACGGACGGGCATCTCGACGCCGTGCGCGCGCGCGAAGGCGGGCTCGACGCGCAGTTCTTCTCGATCTGGGTCGAGCCGCAGTTCTTTGGCGCGGGCGGCGCGGGCGCAATCGCGCGGGCGGATAGACAGATCGCAGCGATCCACAAGCTCGCCGAAGATCGCCCTGACATCTGGCAACTCGCGGGAAGCGCCGCAGACATCCGACGCATCGCGCGCGAAGGCAAGATCGCCGCGCTGTTGGGGCTCGAAGGCGGCTACGCGATTGACGAGCGTTTGGAGAATGTTGAGAAGTATTTCCGCCTCGGCGTGCGCTACATGTCGCCCGCATGGTCTGTCTCAGTCAGTTGGGCTGGATCGTCGGGCGACGAGACGGGCGCGACGCGCGGGCTGAATGATTTTGGTCGGCAAGTGATACGCGAGATGAACCGGCTCGGCATGATGCCGGACGTGTCGCACGTCTCCGACAAAACCTTCTGGGATATGGTCGAGACTTCACGGAAGCCCGTCATCGCCACGCACTCGAACGCGCGCGCGCTTGTCAACGTCCCGCGCAATCTCACTGACGATCAAATCCGCGCCCTCGCCGGGACGGGCGGCGTCTGCTCGGTCGTCTTCTATCCGCGCTTCGTCGAGGCGGGCTGGCAGGACGCGCAGCGGCGCGTTGACGCAGAGATCGCCGACGCGGCGGACGAGGCAGAGCGCAATGCGCCCGGCACACCCTCGCAGAAGAAACTCGCGCGCGAGCGTGTGCGCGGCGCGGAGTACGCGCGCCGCATCCCGCCCGTCTCGGCGGCGCACGTCGTCGATCACATAGATCACATCGCGCGCCTTGTCGGCATCGAGCACATCGGCGTCGGCTCGGACTTCGACGGCTGCAATGCCACGCCCGGCGACCTCTCGTCCGCCGCGGACTACCCGAACCTGACGCGGGAACTCATGCGCCGTGGCTACGGCGAAGTGGATGTTGAGAAGATTCTCGGCGGCAACATTCTGCGCGTCATGGAAGCGACGGGATGCAGCGCGTCGCCAAAAGAAAAGACAAACGTGTAACAGCCATGACCTCGCGCGCCCCGAAGCAACGTCCTCGCCAGCAGCGATCTCAAGTTCCGCTCGCGGCGGAGGAGCAGACGCTTGCGCCCATGCCGAATATGTCCGCGCATGAAGCGACGACGCCGGCGCGTCGCAAGCGGCTCGCGCGGATCGGCTTTCATGCGCCGATTGCAGGCGGCTTGCAGAACGCGCTTTTGAAGTCGCACGGGCTCGGCTGCGACACGATGCAAATCTTTTCGCGCAACCCGCGCGGGTGGAGCGCGCGACCGTTGGGCGAGGAAGAGGTGGAGAACTTCAAACGCGTGCGCGCCGAGACGCGGATCGATCCGGTCGTCATCCACGCCAACTATCTGATCAATCTCGCCGCCGCCGATGCGACGATTCGCGAAAAATCAATCGCGTCGTTTCGCGAAGAGATCGAACGCGGCGTCGCGCTCG
>JAVXVR010000223.1:0-4064 GCA_032230165.1 Acidobacteriota bacterium
GTCACATCCAGGTCAACGACTGCGGGCACGCGGATGTGGTAGTCGATCTTCCACGGCATCGCGAGCAGTTGCTTCGGAAAGCTTTTCACCTTCTTCATGAACTTGCGGTCGTGCGTCCCCGTCGTCATAAGGCGGAAGTGTGCGCCGTCTGCGTCGAGCACGAAGCCGTTGACGGCGGCGAGCTGCCCCAACTCCTCTTCGGTGTTGGCGTGCAGCTCGATGTCGGCGGTGATCTCAAGCTCTGCGCGCGACCAAGCCTCGACCGTGATCGAGCCTGTGGGCGCACCGACGACCGTCAAGGTGCTGCCGAAGCCGAAGCGGCGCAGCTCGTGCCGCGTCGTCGTGCGTGTGAGCAGCGTCGTGGGCGGCGGCGCGGCGACGGTCTGCGTCTTCTTCTGCGACTGCGCGAAAGACAACGGCGCGAGCGCGCAGAGCATGAACGCGCCGAAGAGAAAGGCGCGCGCCGCGCGAGCGTCGGGCGTAGCTCTCGTGAAAGTTTTTCTCAAGGGTATTCTCAATCGGTGAGTTGTCGAAGCGAACCGAGCCGACGCGGGAGAGATTAAGAGCGCGGAGTCTGATTGTAAAGCGGCGGCGCGGGAGAGATATGTCAGGCGCGGGGGAAAGATCGCAGTCGAGCTTTAGCGCGTGAAGAAGTTGATCGTGCCGCGCAGGGTCGTCGGCGTCAAAGTCGCGGAGCCGTCGCCAACGCGACCCACCACGCGGCGGTTGTCGCCCTGAAAGGAGAAGTCGCCGCGGTTGGCGAGGTTGCCGAGATCGATGTTGCGCGTGCGCGGCGCGGTCGCCGTCAGAGTGAAGCCGGAGCCGCCCGATATGCGGACGCTGATGTTGCCCTGCGTTGATTTGAGATCGTAGAGCCCGCCGGAGAGCAGCTCGGCGTCGAAGAGGATGTTGCCCGTGATGTTCGACGCCATCACCTTAAAGGCGCGCAAGCCCGTCAGATCGATGTCGCCGCTGCTCGTCACGACGGCGCGCACCATCGAGCCGTGGACGTTGCGCACGCTGATGTTGCCGATGCGCGTTTCGAGATCAACCGTCGCGTCCGCAGGCACCTGCACCTTGAAGTTCACGTCGCCGACGCCCTCGCGCCCGCGCGTGTCACTCATCACGTCAATGACCAACCCTTCGTCGTCCACGATGGGTGTGAATCGTGCCGCGGACGATTCCATCTCGGCGGTGACTTTGATCTCGTTGCGATCCCAGCCCTCGATCTCAATCGTGCCGGAGCGGTTCGTTAGTTGCAACCGGATGTTGCGGCGCGGCGTGCGATAGACCTTCGTAAACTTCTGCTGCGCGAAGACGGTGGCGGACGCCGTACAGAGAGCGACGATGGCGAGGAGGCTGAGCGCGGCGCTAATACGGGCGCGCGAGATTCGTTGAAGTGCGGTACGCGACGCCGCGTGTGCGGCATCTGGCGCGTGAGGAGTGTGCTTCTGCTGTTCCGTCTCTGCCATCAACCTTGCCGAAACTGCGTCCGAGGGGAGTGGGGACGCTTCAATAGCCGAAACCTGATCGTTGGCGACTCTGCGAAGGACGATTTGGCGTTTATAACTCGGAGAACTCTTTGAGCAGCTCGATCTTGTCGCGCACCGCCGCGTTCAGCGTCTCCTCTGAGACCTCGTCGTGCGGTCGCTCGTCCAGCTCCTTCATCATCTCGTTGACGGTCTCGTCGATGACGCTCATGTTCTGGTCAAACGTCGCGCGCATACGCGGGTCCCAGCGCGTGCGCCGCTGCTCGACGCGCTGCTTGAGATACTCGATCATCAGCGCGTCGTTCGGGTTCTGCAACTGCTGACGCGCGATGCGCGGACGCGGCTCGTTCGCTTGCCGCGTCAGCAGGGCGCGCATCCCGAACGCCGTGACGAGCGAGACGCTCATGGCGATCCCAGCCGCGACCGTGGCGAGCTGCGGCAGCGACAACGCCCAGCGCTTACCCGTGAGCCGCGCCCAGACGCTTTGCCCCGGCGCTTCAGACTCGCGCGCTGCATGCGCCGTCTCGCGCGTGCGCGCGTCCGTCTCAATCGTGTTGCGTATGCGCAGCCACATGGCGCGCTCGTCGGGCGGCGCGACCAGGTATTCGCGGCTCTCGTGCGCCGCCGTGACGACCGCCGCCAGTTCATCGCGCACCGACGCGCAGCTCAGACACTCTCCGAGGTGTCGGCTCAACTGCGCGCGTGCGTCTCCCGACAGCGTGCCGTCGAGGAAGTCGCTCAGCAGTTCGTGACACTTCTCGCAGTTCATTCTCTTCACCTCAACATCAGTAACATCAGTCAGCGGGGAGACCGCGCGTAAATTTTAGGATCGCTGCGCAGCCGCCGGGGGTCGGCTCGGTTGATGCAGACGCCGTCCGATGGGCGACGCACTTGGAAGCTACGCGGGCGGATTTTGTTGCCTGAGAAGCATACGCAGCTTCATGCGCGCCTTGTGCAGTTGCGACTTCGACGTGCCGACCGAGCAGCCGAGCATCCGCGCGATCTCTTCGTGCTCGTGCCCTTCCACGTCGTGGAGCAGAAAGACCGTGCGATAGCCGGGCGGGAGTTGCACCACCGCCGCGTCGAGCGCGATGCGATCCACGACGGGCATTCGCGCGGGGTCTGCCGTCCCCGTGACGATTTGCACCGGCGTGTCGCCGTCGTCGGTCGTCTGCTCGAACTTCACGCCGCGCTTGCGAAAGTGCATCAAGACCTGATTGACCGTCAGACGGTGCAGCCACGTCGTGAACGCCGACTCGCCGCGAAAACTTCCGATCTTTCGATAGAGCTGGATGAAAACTTCCTGCGCGAGGTCTTCCGCTTCCGAGGTGTTGCCCGTCATGCGCAGGCAGAGCGAATAGACGCGGCGGTTGTGTCGCGCGTACAGCTCCTCGAAGGCGGGTATGTCGCCGCCGGAAGCCTTCTGCGCCAAGGCGTAGTCGGGCGCGGAGCCCGCCGTGTACTCCTTCTCGGTTTCGGCTGTGGTCACTTGTCCGAACTTAATCGGAGGGCAGATAGTTATCGCGCTCATCTAGTCTCCATCGCCCGATCCGACGACGGGCACGAGCGACCGAGTTTCAGGTTTCGGCTTGATGCCCGACCGAGGACGCGGAACCCGCGGCTTTTGCATCGCCCGGCGCGACCTTCGCGAGCGAGCCCGTTTCCTCGCGTCGTGTGATGCGCGCGTTTCGGCGCGTCGTTGCCCTGCCCGCCCGATTTTTCTTGTGTTTTCGCGCCCGCCGCGCCTAATGGGATGCGGCGAGCGCGAGTCTGTCGGTCGCCTTCGTCCGTCACCAAATCTGACAGCGATCTTCCTTCGAGCGCACCATCGGATCATTCGCCTTGCACCCGTAAGCCGCCGCGAACTCCGGCATGTTCGAGAGCGGTCCGTTGACGCGGAAGCGACCCAGCGGATGCTCGTTCGATTGCGCAATCAGGCGCTCGTATTCGGGGCGCGACTTCTCCGCCCAGACCTGCGCCCAGCCGAGAAAGAAACGCTGTTCGGGCGTGAACCCGTCAATGTCCGCCGGTCGCGGCTTGCCCGCCAAGGACTTCTGGAAGGCATAGTAGGCGACCGTCAGCCCGCCGAAGTCGGCGATCGATTCGCCGGAGACGAGTTTGCCCGTCTCGTGCAGACCGGGCGCGACCTCAAAAGCGTCGAACTGCTTAACGATGCAGTCCGAGCGCGACTCGAAGTTCTTCAGATCGGCGGGCACCCACCAGTCCTTCAAGTTCCCTGCGAGATCGAACTTCGCGCCCTGATCGTCGAAGCCGTGCGTGATCTCGTGACCGATGACGGCTCCGATGCCCCCGTAGTTGATCGCGTCGTCGGCGTCGGGGTTAAAGAACGGCGGCTGAAGGATGCCTGCGGGGAAGACGATCTCGTTGCGCTGCGTGTTGTTGTAGGCGTTCACTGTCGGCGGCGTCATGCCCCACTCGGTCGGGTCTATGGGCTTGAAGTTGTTCGCGTAGTCGCGTCGCTGCGCGAACTCGCTCGCGAGGTTAATGTTCGCGGCGTAGGAGTCGCGGGAGTTGTTGTGCTAAGAGTTGTCGATGAAGTTGTCGGGTTAGCCG
>JAVXVR010000257.1:0-3794 GCA_032230165.1 Acidobacteriota bacterium
ACCGGCTCAGACCAATCCTTATGACGACGATCGCGCTCGTCGCCGGCATGATCCCGCTCATCGTCGGGCGCGGCGCGGGCGCGGCGACGAACCGATCCATCGGCGTGCTCGTCGTCGGCGGTCAATCGCTCTGTCTGTTGCTGACGCTCTTAGCCGTCCCCGTCTTCTATTCGCTCTTCGACGATCTCGGTCACGCGCGACTGCTGCGCCGCGTGGGCGAGCGCGTCGGTGGAAGTTTCGCTTGGGCGCGGCGCAGGACTGCCGCCGCCGCTTCGTCTGTCTTTGGCACTTTCGGAAAGTGAGATCAGAGGGTTCTATGCTCCGAGGCATTTCTAAAAATTTGCGAAGGGGATTGACGACGGTCGCGCTGTTCGCGCTCTTGCTCGCCGCTTCGACGCCCGCGCGCGCGCAGCAACCCGCGCAGAGTCCGGTGCAGCCGCAAGCGCCGTCGGCAAACAATCCGCCCGCACAGTCTGCCCCGCCCACGGGCGCAAACGCGCGCGCGGCGACGCCCGACGTGCAGGCGCAAACTGCCGCGCAGCCCGCCGCACAGACGCAAGCGCAGGCGCAGCAGGGTCAGCCGCAAACTCAAACCCCGCAGCCGGGGCAGACGAATGTAGGTCAGCAGCCCGTGCGACTCGAAGACGTGCCCGCGCTCGACCAGTTGAACGCGCCGGGCGTCATCGCACAGCCGCGCTCGACGACGATCAACGCACCCGCTAACCCTCGCGCGCCGGGTCGCGAGACGGTCGCGAGTCCTTCGCCGCAGGCATTGCCCTTGAGCGTGCCCGAAGTCGCGCCGAATTTTCGCGCCGAGCCGCAGGCGTTGCCCGAACTCGGTCGCGTCGGCGTGCGGATGGACGAGCAGAGACCTCTGGCTCTGCGCGAGGCGATTGAGCTGGCTTTGAAGAACGGCAAAGACATCGAAGTGGCGCGCGAGAACGTGCGCGTCGCCGAGTTTGATCTCGTCGGCGCGCGCGGCGTATACGATCCGCGTCTGACGTCGTCCTCTTACTACGAGCGCACGGACACGCCTTCGTCGAGTTTCCTCTCAGGCGGCGCAAACGGCGCGGTCACGCAGACGAATCTCGTCGGCGCGCTCAGCCTGCAAGGCTTGACGCCCAAAGGCGGCGGCGGCTACCGCTTCGACTTCTCCTCGATCCGTTTGACGACGAACAACCAGTTCGCAGCCCTCAACCCGCAGTACCCGACCGCCTTCACCTTCAGCTACACGCAGCCGATCTTGCGCGGACTTCGTTTCGACCAGAACCGACGCGCGATCGAGATCGCTAAGAAGAATCTGTCTTTGACCGACGCGCAGTTTCGCCAGCGCGCCATCGAGACCATCACGCAGGTGCAGCGCGCCTACTGGGATTTGGTCTTCGCACTCAGAAACCTACAGATTCAGCGCGACGCCGTAACGGATGCGCGCACGCAGTACGAGCACAACAAACGTCTGGTCGCGGAAGGGCAGCTCGCGCCGATTGACGTGGTCGCGGCGGAAGCGCAAGTGTCGGGCTTCGAGCAGAGCGTCTATTCCGCGCTCGACGAAGTGAACCGCGCCGAGAATAACTTGAAGAACCTGATCGCCGAAGATCGCACGTCGGCTGTCTGGAACGTGGCGATTGTGCCGACCGACACGGTCGATCTCCAACGTCCCCCCGTCGCCACGCTCGAAGAGGCGATGAATGCCGCGCTCAAGAGTCGCCCCGAGCTGCAACAGTCGGATGTGCTGGTCGCCATCAACGAGCTTGACCAACGGCTCGCGCGCGAGCAGACCAAGCCGCAACTCGATCTCGTAGGTAGCTACGGCGCGGTCGGACTCGCCGGCACGCTCGACCCGTCGCGCGCCGTCAACCCCTTCGGCGCGGCGAGCGAGGTGCAGCGACAGACCATCAACCAGCTCATCACGACCGTTAACGGGCTGACCGGGACGAACGACATCCAACTGATCCCGCCGACGCCCACGCAAAGTTTTCCCGGCTTCCTCGTCGGCGGCTACTCTCAGTCGCTCACGAACCTCGTCGAAAATCGCTTCAACAACTTTCGCGTCGGCGTGCAGTTGAATCTCCCTCTGCGCAACCGCACCGCCGAGGCGCAACTTGGTCGCACGCTCGTCGAGGGCGAGCGCATCCGCACGCAGCGCGAGCAGCTCGAAGAACTGATTCAGGTTGACGTGCGTAACGCCTTGCAGCAGACGCGCACCGCCGGGTCGCGCCTGCGCGCCGCGTCAATCGCGCGCTCCGCGAGTGAGCAGCAATACGCGAGCGAGCTACGAAAATTCGACGCCGGACAGTCAACCTTCTTCCTCGTCCTCGAACGTCAGACCGCGCTCGCTACCGCGCGCGGCAACGAACTGCGCGCGCAGACCGAACTCAACAAGTCAATCGCCGAACTCCAACGCGCCACCGGCAACTCGCTCGAAGCGAATCAAGTGCACGTCAGCGTGCGATGAAGTTCAAAGTTCAAAGTTCAAAGTCGCAAGTAAACAAAGTTCTTGCTTGCAACTTTGAACCTTGAACTTTGAACTCTTTACTTGTCACCGGCGAATTTTGCTGTGAGCCACAGTGGATAATGATCCGAATAGAGGACGCGGCGGTTGATGCCGTGGGCGATGGGGTCGAGTCCGCGCAGCCAGAGCCAGTCGAGCTTGAGGGCGACCACGAAGGTCTCCCAGGTCAGCTCGTCGTCGGCGAAGGGTGTGGAGAAGCCCGCCCCTGTGAAGAGCTTGCGCGCGGCGGAAACATCCTTGCCCTTGATCGTGTTGAAATCGCCGAGGACGACGACGCGTGCGACGGAGGGGTGCGCGTTGATGTCTGCGAGGATCGCGCGCCACTGCTCGACCTTGCGCTCGACGGGGATGCGCGTCTCGCCGTGGACTGAATAGACGCGCACCTGTGTCTTCCCTATGGTAACGGTCGCGCCGATTGCCGCGCGACGCTGGCAGTCGTGACCGGGGTTCGGGAGGACGAGGCGCGTCACGTCGGCGAGCGGGTGGGGCGAGAGGATCGCGACGCCCGTCTCATCTTCGCCCGCCTCGCGGTCGCCACGCTTCGAGCCGTCCGAAGGTGGCGCAGCCCAGGCGTAGTTCACGCCCAACTCTTCAGCCATCTGCCGCGCGGCATCAACCGAGCCGCTGCGCTTGCGTCTGCGGTCAACCTCCTGCAAGCCGACGATGTCCGCGCCGCCGATGAACGGATCGCCGCGCAGTAATTTCGTGATCCCGCGCAGCTCCGCGCCCCCGCGCCAGCGCATGTTGTAGCTGACGATCTTGATCTCGGCGGTCGGAATGGTCGGCGTCTGGACTTTCGCCGCGCTCCCGGTCTCCAGAAGTTTCTCGGCATTGTGGGAATCGGCGACGCACTGTGGCTGCTTCTCAGAAGAGATTTGCGCGCGCTCGTGCGCGGCGAAGAGTAGTACGGCGACGACGGTGAGACAGATGAGCAAACGTCTGCGCGCGCGCCTGTGAAACAGATCGCGCAATCGCGCCGTTAAGCCGAGACGTGAGTTGTACGTTGCTCCGATCTCGTCAATCATCATGGACGTGCCCCGGTCGAGTTTCCGGCGTGGAATTTCGTGAACGAATAATTGACGGGCGTGCGCGTATGAAACGTTGCACGCTAAATTTCCAGACGCAGCCCGTCGCGCGCCTCCAAGGTCTCGCCGTCCCATAGTTTCTTCGCTTCCGTTTCGAGATCGACGCCGTCCCATTCCGGGTAGAGGTGCGAGAGCATGGCGCGCCGGGGCGCGGCTAGACGCGCGAGCCGCATCGCGTCGGCAAGTTCCAGATGCGC
>JAVXVR010000354.1:0-2663 GCA_032230165.1 Acidobacteriota bacterium
GTCGCCGAAGAGTGTAAGAACCCCTCGCGCGATCTGCCCATCGGTATCATCGCCTCGCTCATCGTCTGCACGATCCTCTACGTCGTGGTCGGCGCGGTCTTCACCGGCATCATCCCGTACCACGAACTCGTCCAGAAGCTGTCGAACGAACAGGCGGAACCGCTGACGATGGCGCTCGACCACGTCGCGCCCGCCGGAGTGCAATGGCCCTCGACGATTGTCGCCTTCGGCTCGGTCATCGCACACACGGCAGTCCTCTTGGTCTTCCAACTCGGTCAGCCGCGCATCTTCTTCTCGATGGCGCGTGATGGTCTGCTGCCCTCGGTCTTCGCGAGCGTCCACCCGCGTTTCAAGACGCCGCATGTGACGACGATCTTGACGGGCGTCTTCGTCGGCGGCATCGCCGCGTTCGCGAGCATAGATGAGATGGTTGACCTGACGAACATCGGGACACTCTTCGCCTTCATCCTCGTCTGCGTCGGCATTCCCATCCTTCGCGTGAAAGACCCCGGTCGCAAGCGTCCGTTCCGCGTGCCTCTGGGAGCGTTTCTCCTCCCGCTGCTCGGCGCGGCTTCGTGCGGCTTCCTGATGATCTACCTGCCGCCCGCTTCGTGGTGGCGCTTCTTCGGCTGGCTTGTGTTGGGCTTCGCGATCTACCTCTCCTACGGCTACACGCGCAGCGCCGTCGGACAAAAGATCGGGAGACCGACGCGCACGCCCGCGCCCTTGAAGATCGCCGCGCTCGGCTTCCTCGTCGTCGCCGTCGGGCTCTTCACGCTCCCGCACGATCTGGGACCCTTCTCGCTCTTCAACACGGCGCGAGACGCCGCCGCCGACCGTCACGCACGCGCCGTCTATGGACTGATCATGATCGCCGTTGGCTTGGTGACGGGCGTCATCTTCTCTTTCATAGGGGCTTCGCAGATGCCGGACGGGGGCGAGCGGGAGAACGTCGGTTGATGCGTGTGGACGCGTGGAGGCGCGCATGAAAATCCTCGTCCTCGGCGCGGGTCGCATGGGTCTCGGCGCGGCTTACGATCTCGCGCACAACTCGCCGGACGTAACTGCGGTCACCGTCGCAGACCTCGACGGCGAGCGGGCGCGCGCCGTCTGCGAAACTGTTGATAGCCCGAAGCTCACGCCCGCGCAGGTTGATGTCGAAGACGATGCGCGCGTCGTCGCCTTGATGCGCGGGCACGACGCCGCGCTGAGTTGCGTCACGTATTTTCACAACCTCAGACTCGCCCGCGCGGCTATCGAAGCGCGCACGAACTTCTGCGATCTGGGCGGCAACAACTCGGTCGTTGATGCTGAACTCGCGCTAGACAGCGAGGCGCGCGCCGCAGGCGTCAACGTCATCCCCGACTGCGGACTCGCCCCCGGCATGGTCGCGGTGCTCGCCGCGCACGGCGCGGAGCGTTTCGATGAGATCGAAGCGATCCACATACGCGTCGGCGGACTCCCCTTGCAGCCGAAGCCGCCGCTCAACTACCAGATCGTTTTCTCGGTCGAAGGCTTGATCAACGAGTACGTCGAACGCGCGCGCGTCGTGCGCGGCGGGCGCATCGTCGAGGTCGAGTCGATGACCGAGATCGAGGAGCTAGAGTTTCCCGCGCCCTTCGGACGGATGGAAGCCTTCCAAACCTCCGGCGGGACTTCCACCCTCCCCGACACTTTCGCGGGGCGCATACGCGAACTCGACTACAAGACGATCCGCTACCCCGGACACTGCGCGCAAGTAAAGCTGCTCATCGATCTCGGACTAGCCAGCAGCGACGAAGTTGATCTCAACGGCGTGCGCGTCGCCCCGCGCAGACTCCTCGGCGAGATGCTCCTGCGTCACCTGCCCGCGGACGAACCCGACGCCGTGCTCGTCCGTCTGGAATTTCGCGGCTCGCAGGGCGGCGCGCGACGCACGCTTCGCTACGACATCATTGATCGCTTCGACGAGCGCACGCGCCTTTCCGCCATGATGCGCACGACAGCCTTCCCCGCCTCCATCGTTGCGCAGACGATGGCGCGCGGCGCGACGATGAAAAAGGGCGCGCTCCCGCAGGAACTTTCGATCCCGCCCGCGCCCTTCGTCGCCGCCCTCGCCGCGCGCGACATACGCATCGAAGAGAACTTCATTGACTAACGAGGAAGTAGGAACGCAGAACGATGAAGTGAAGACGACTTGTCTCACTTCATCGTTCTGCGTTCCTACTTCCTACTTGCCTTTCAGCTCGCCTTCGCCCAGTCGCGCCCTTCCTGCTTGTTGCCCGTCCACGGCGCGTCGTGGAAGTGCGGGCGGCGGCGGATGCGGCTAAAGACATAGAGATTGAAGAAGTGCATCCCGCCTAAGACGACGAGCACCAGCCCGACCTTCCAGGAGAGTGCCTCGATCCCCTCGCGCACGCTCGTCACGTCGTAGCCGAGCTTTAGGGCGAGGCTCACGTAGCCGAAGTTGATGAGATAGAAGCCGACGACGAGCAGGTGGTTGACCGAGTCCGCCAGCGACTCGTTGCCACGGAACACGTCCACGAGAAAGATGCGTCCGTTCTTGTGGAGCGTGCGCGCGACCCAGACGGTGAGCGCGACGCTGATCGAGAGATACGAGAGATACGTGAGCACGATAATCTGGTTGTTCATGGCAAGCCTCCGTTGGTTTTCAAACTGCGCGC
>JAVXVR010000361.1:0-12067 GCA_032230165.1 Acidobacteriota bacterium
CTGCACCGCCAGCAAGAGCGACTCGGCAAGACCGCCGCGCAAAACGCCGCGGTCGAGTTCGCGCGCGGCGAGATCATTCTTTTTTCCGATGCGACGACGCTTTACCAGCCGGACGTGTTGCGCGCGATGCTGCCTAACTTCGCCGACCCGGTCGTGGGCTGCGTCGCGGGTCGCCTCGTCTACGTCGATCCCGCACAGTCGAGCGTCGGGCAGGGCGCGCGCTCCTACTGGGGCTATGAAACTTTTCTGAAGCGCAGCGAGAGCCGCGCCTCTTCGCTCATCGGCGTCTCTGGGTGTCTGTACGCCGTGCGGCGCGCGGCTTACGTGCCGCTCTACAACGAGGCGTGCAGCGACTTCATCATCGCGACGAAGATGGTCGAGCAAAACTTGCGCGCCGTCTACGAGCCTGCCGCCGTCTGCACGGAGGAGACGAATCGCCAGACGGATAAAGAGATGCGGATGCGCGTGCGTGTCATCACCCAGACCTTCACAGACCTCTGGCGTCACCGCGCGATGCTGAACCCTCTGCGCAGCGGCTTCTACGGCGTGCAGCTTCTGTCGCACAAGCTGCTGCGCTACCTTGTGCCCGTCTTTTTAATTCTGATCCTCGCCTCTTCGCTCGCGCTCGCGTCGCGCTCACTGTTCTACGCGCTCGCCCTCGGGGCGCAGATCGTTTTCTACGCGGCGGCTCTTGCGTCGCTCGCGCTCGAACGCGCGGGCGTCCACAGTCGCCTGCTCGCGCTGCCGCAGTACTTCGTGCTCGCCAATGCCGCCGCGCTCATCGCCTGCTACAAGTTCGCGCGCGGCGAGCGCTACGCGCGCTGGGAGCCGATCCGCGAGGCGACTGCGACGACGGCGGCGGGCACGACTGAAAGACACGCGGGCGGAGTTTGAGTTTCTTCGACCGCGACGGGCGTGTGATTTTTCCGACAGGGGGGAATGGAAGTTGGAAGGGAAGAGCGCGAAGAAAGAGACTTCGATGACCGCGGGCGCGGCGTGGATGATGCTCGCGCGCTCGTGCGCCTTCGCCTTCAACCTCGCCGTGCCGCTCCTGCTCGTGCGTCGCCTCAGCCAGACGGAGTTCGGTCTCTACAAGCAGGTCGTCTTGGTCGTGACGACGAGCGTCATGATCCTGCCGCTTGGCGTCTATATGAGCGCATACTACTTCCTGCCGCGCGAGCGCGAGAGACAGCCGCAGGTCGTCCTTAACATTCTACTCTTCAACCTCGCGGTTGGCGGCGCGGTCTGCCTGCTTCTGCTCGCGCGCCCCGCGCTGCTCACATCGCTCTTTAACAACCCGGAGATGGGTACTCTAGCGCCGCTCCTCGGCTTAGTCCTCGCGCTGTGGCTCAACTCGGCGGTGCTCGAATCCGTCGCCGTCGCCAACCAGGAGTTGCGACTCGCCACGCTCTTCATCGTCGCCGAGCAGGTGACGAAAGCCGGGCTGTTCCTGACGGCGGCGCTCGCCTACGGGACGGTGCGCGCCATCGTCTACGCGATGATCGCGCACGGCGCGATTCAATTTACGATCCTCTTGCTCTACTTGCGCTCGCGCTTCGGCGCGTTCTGGCGCGGCTTCGAGTGGGCTGTGCTGCGCCGGCAACTGGCTTACGCGCTGCCGCTCGGCGTGGCGGCGGTCGTCGCAGGCATTTATCTCTACCTCGACAACTACTTCGTCTCGTTCCGTTTCAGCCCCGCCGAGTACGCCATCTACGCCACGGGCTGCTTCAACATCCCTTTCCTCGACCTGCTCACGTCGTCGGTCAACGCCGTGATGATCCCGCGCGTCAGCCAACTGCAAGTGCGCGGCGAGCGGCGCGAGATCGTCGAGTTGTGCGCGCGCATGATGCGAAAGCTCGCGGCGTTTAACCTGCCGTTCTACTTCTTCCTGCTCGTGATGGCGCGCGAATTTATCGTCGTGCTCTTCACGCGGAACTACGCGGCGAGCGTGCCCATCTTCGTCATCAACATCACGCTCATCCCGCTTGGTCTCATCGGCTCGGCTTACGATCCCGTGATTCGCGCCTACGCCGAGCATCGCTACTTTTTACTGCGCGTCCGAGTCGTCTTGCTCGCCGCGCTCGCCTGCGCCCTGTGGTACGTGACGCGCAACTACGGTCTCGTCGGCGCAATCACCGTTATGCTCGCCGTCAACGTGGCAGAGAAAATGATCGTCGGGCACAAGGTCGCGCGCGTCCTCGATATGCGCTGGCGCGACTTCGCGCTCTTGAAGGACGTGGGCAAGGTCGCCGTGGCTTCCTTTGCCGCCGCGTGTGCCGCGTTCGCGCTCAAGTCCGCGCTCGCCGGACTAAAACCCATCTTCGTGCTCGCCGCGTGCGGCGTCGTATTCGGCGCGGTTTACGTCGCGGCAATCGTCCTGCTCGGCGTGCCCGCCGCCGACGAGCGCGATGCCGTCATGCGCCGCGCCGCGTGGCTCGTCCGACTCGCGCCGTGGCGGCGCGCCGTCGATCCAGTCGCTTCGAGGTAACACAAGGGAATGTGCGGCATCGCCGGATTCATAGACACGGACGCGCGGCTCGGCGCAGACGAGCGCGAGGCGCTCATCGACCGCATGTGCAAAGTGATCGCGCACCGCGGACCCGACGAGCAGGGCACACAGGTGCGCGGCGCTGTCGCGCTCGGCATGAGGCGTCTCTCGATCATCGATCTCGCGGGCGGACACCAGCCGATGTCAGGCTGCGACCCCGCCGTCACGCTCGTCTTCAACGGCGAGGTCTATAACTTCCGCGAGCTGCAAAAAGATTTGGAGGCGCGCGGTCACCGCTTCAAGACTCACTCGGACACAGAGGCAATCGTTCACGCCTACGAGCAGTACGGCGCAGCTTGCGTCCAATATTTGCGCGGCATGTTCGGCTTCGCACTTTGGGACGAGCGCAAGCGCGAGCTATTTCTCGCGCGCGACCGCGCGGGCAAGAAGCCGCTCTACTACACGGTCGCGCCCTCCGGCGCGTTCGTCTTCGGCTCCGAGTTGAAGTGCGTCCTCGAACACCCGGAAGTCGCGCGCGAGATCAACCTCGAAGCGCTCGACGCCTACGTCACCTTCGGCTACGTCCCCGACCCGCTCTCGATCTTCGCGGGCGTCCACAAGCTCCCGCCCGGACACACTCTGACCTTCGACGGCGCGCGCGTCCGCGTCGAACAATATTGGGACTTCCCCTTCGAGACGGACGCGAAGCCGCGCGCGGAGGAAGAGTACGTCGAAGAGTTGCGCGCGCTTCTCGATGAAGCCGTGCGCATCCGCCTCGTTGCGGATGTGCCGCTCGGCGCGTTCCTCTCCGGCGGCGTCGATTCGAGCGCGGTCGTCGGCTTGATGGCGCGGCATACGTCGCGACCCGTCAAAACTTTCTCCATCGGCTTTAGCGAAGACAGCTTCGACGAGTTGAAATACGCGCGCGTCGCCGCCCGTCATTTTGCGACCGAGCACCACGAGTTCGTCGTCACGCCCGACATCTGCCGCGTCATAGACGATCTCGTCTGGCACTTCGACGAGCCTTTCGCCGACTCTTCAGCCATCCCCACGCACGCCGTCTCACGCCTTGCGCGCGAGCACGTCAAGGTGGTCTTGAGCGGCGACGGCGGCGACGAGTTGTTCGCGGGCTACACGCGTTACGTCGTGGATCGACAGCGCAGCTTCTTCGACCGCGTGCCGCGCGGGTTGCGCGAAGGCGTGATGCTCCCCTTGAGCCGAAAACTCCCGCACGGCGCGTGGGGGCGCAACTATCTATACACGAACGCGCACGACGCCATCGGTCGCTACGTTAACAGCCTCGCGCTCTTCACCGATCTGAATAAGCGCGCTCTCTACTCGGAGGAGTTGCGCCGCGCGCTGTCGGGTCGCGCAGGCGCGGTCGAGACATTTCGCCGCATCGCCTCCAAAGTGAAGTCCGCCGATCCGCTCGACGCGATGCTCTACCTCGACAGCAAGACTTATCTGCCGGGCGACATTCTGACCAAAGTTGATCGCATGAGCATGGCTGCCTCGCTCGAAGCCCGCGTGCCGCTGCTCGACCACAAGCTCATCGAGTTCGCCGCCCGCGTCCCGGCGCGACTGAAGATGAACGGTCTCGAAACCAAGCACCTCTTCAAGCGCGCCGTGCGCGGTCTCGTTCCCGACGAGATTCTGGATCGACCCAAGCAGGGCTTCGGCGTTCCCATCGGCAAGTGGATCAACGAGGAGCTGCGCGACTACATACGCGACGTGCTCCACGGCCCTCGCACGCGCACGCGCGGCTACTTCGACCCGGCTTACCTCGACGTGCTCTTCTCTGAGCACGAGCGCGGCAGGCGCGACCATTCGGGGCAGCTCTGGTCGCTCTTCGTGCTGGAGCTGTGGCAGCGCACTTTCGCCGACGCCGCCACAACGACCGAGCCACGCCGCCGCGAGGCTCAGGCTTCGACGGTCGCGGCTTTGACTTGATCCGCGCGCGCTCGCCCGCGCAATCAACGCGCCCGTCCATCCGTCGGTTGACGGCTCGCGCTCGATCCCTAAAGTCTAAGGACAACTTTGAGTTTCAACGTCCTCCAACTCGTCGGCAGTTTTCATCAGGGCGGCTCCGAGCGGCAGGCTGTACAGCTTGCGCGGCTACTCTCGGAGGATGTGCAGACGCGCGTCCATCTCGCGACGCTCGACGCGGCGGGCGTGCTGCGCGCCGATGCCGAGCGGCTGAACGTCGGCGAGATTCCAGAATTCCGCCTCACCAGCTTTTACGATGCGAACTTCGCGCGCCAACTCCGCCGCTTCGCCCGCTTCGTGCGAGAGAGAGAGATCGACGTGATTCACACGCACGACTTCTACACGAACGTCTTCGGGATGGCGGGCGCGACGCTCGCTCGCGTGCCCGTACGTGTCGCCTCGAAGCGCGAGACGACGGGGATGCGCACGCGCGCGCAAAAAATAGTTCAGCGTGGCGCGTTCGCGCTCGCCCACGCCGTCGTCGTCAACGCCGAAGCGGTGCGCCGTGACCTCGAACGCGAGGGCGTGCCGCCGCGCAAGATCGTCACGGTCTATAACGGGCTTGACGTGCGACGCTGCGAGCCGCCCGCGAACTTCAGTCGCGCGAACGCCGCCGCACTCTTCGGGCTTCCACGCGACGAGCGTCTGCGCTTCGTGACCATCGTTGCCAACCTGCGGCACGACGTGAAAGACCACCCGACCTTCCTGCGCGCCGCGCGCCGTGTGCGCGAAGCATTTCCCGACGCGCGTTTCGTCATCGCGGGCGAGGGCGAGTTGACCGAACCCATGCGCGCGCTTGCCGCCTCATACGGTTTATCAAATGAAGTATTCTTCACGGGCAGGTGCGAGCGGGTCGCGGAGCTGCTCTACGCTTCGGACGTGTGCGTGCTCTCATCGAAGGCTGAAGGGTTCTCGAACGCGATCCTCGAATACATGGCGGCGGCGCGACCAGTGGTCTGCACGGACGTGGGCGGCGCGCGCGAGGCGGTCGTCGAAGGCAAGACGGGCTACGTCGTCGCGGTGGGCGACGATGCGTTGATGGCTGAAAGGATCGTCGAGCTGCTACGCGACGCGGAGCGCGCGCGACTCATGGGAGAGCGCGGGCGCGAGCGTGTCGCGCGAGATTTTTCCTGCGAGGCGCAGCTCGAACGCACGCTCGGTCTTTACGAGCGGCTGCTCGCGGCGCGCTCGCCTTCGACGGATTTGGCGCACGCGGGTGAACGCGCCCGCACATTGAAACTATAATGAGGTGAGGCGGCGCGCGCCGCGCCGGAGCAAGTCCGGTCGGACTCGCGCCGAACATTCTATGGACAAGCAGATCGTCGGCATCTTTCACAACCCCTGGCGGGCGGACTACGATCCGCGCCGCTCGGTCGCGGAGCTTTATCGACGCGCCCTCTGGCTCAAGGCGAACCCGCGCGACGAGGCTTACATGCGTGCGCTCTTCGCCGAACGCTACCCGCAAGGGGTCTTCGTCAACGCCGACGACAAGCCGGGCTGGACTGAGCAACTGCGCGACGCCGACACGGTCGTCTTGCTCTATCCAGACTCAATCGGACTCCACTTCGCGCCGCTCGAAGCCGCCATCGAGCGCGGCAAGAAGGAGTGGGCGACCGTGCGCGCGCTCAATGGTCGGCGTAGGGATTTCGTGTTGAGTCGTCAGGCGCGAAAGAGTCTGCGCCGTCGTCGATTCTTGGAGCGGTCGATGCTGGGCGAGGCTGTGCTGACGGCGGCGTTCGCCGTCGTCACGCCGCTCTTCGTCGTCAGCGATCTGGTGAGGGGGCGCAAATGAGTCGAGTGGAAGATGTGAGCGAGGTCAGGCGCTGGTGGGCGGAGAACCCTATGACCTACGGCGAGGTGCACGGGCAGACCGAGTACGCCGACGCCGCGCACGAACTCGGCACGCGCGAGTTCTTCGACCGTCTGGATCAAGAGTTCTACTCCTGGAACGCGCCGCTGCATGACGCGCGACCGTTCGGTCGGCTCTTTCCTTATGACGAATACGCGCGCGGTGGTCGCGTCCTCGAAGTCGGCTGCGGACTCGGCACGATGGCGATGAACTGGGCGCGCGCGGGGGCGAGCGTGACGGCGGTCGATCTCAACCCGACTTCCATCGAGATGACTCGCCGCCGCTTCGCGCTCCACGATCTCGCGGGCGACATCAGGCTCGAAGATGCGCGCACCTTGCCGTTCGAAGACTCCGCCTTCGACTACTGTTACTCTTGGGGCGTGCTGCACCACTCGCCCGATCTCGAACATTCGCTCAAGGAGCTGATGCGCGTGCTCCGACCGGGCGGCGGCTTCGGCGTCATGCTCTACAACCGCCGCTCGATCCTCTATCGTTACAACATCGAATACCTGCAAGGCTTCCTCCACTACGAGAATCAGTTTCTCGGCGCGCTCGAACTCGCCAGCCGCTACGGCGACGGCGACGCGCAGGAAGGCAACCCGCACACCTGGCCCATCACGGAAGATGAGGCTGACGCGTTGATGCGACCCTATAGCCGCAACGTCTCAGTGCGATGTCTGGGGACGGAGCTGGATCAAATCTTCCGGCAGATGATGCCCTTCGTCGGTCGCGTCGTGCCGCGCTTCGTGCGCAAGTCCTGGGCGCGCCGCTACGGCTGGAGTCTGTGGATCAGCGGAAACAAAACGGAAGTTGACTGAGGCGATCAAAAAACTTGGTTGAGGCGATCAACAAACTGAAGAAGCTGCGCGGTCGCAGCCTCGACGAGCTGCGCGTGCGCGGCGCGCAAGCTCTCTGTGCGCTCGGCGAGCGTCACGGCTGGTCTGCACAGACGCGGCTTCCGACCGACAGCGGCTTCTTCAACATACTCGATCTCGATGCGGCGCACGCTGCGAGCCGCGCCGCGCGACGCCCGCACGACGGCGCGGAGTTGCTCGAACACTTCCGCGCGCGTCGCGCCCCGCGCTTCTTCGCCGCCTTCGATGATCGGCGTGCGACGCTCGCGGAATTCCATGCACGCTTCGGCGCGGAGTACGAGGGGACGATCATCTCGCGTGCCGAACGAATCCTCGCGGGCAAGTTCGATCTGCTCGGACTGCGCGATCTCTCCTTCGGCGACCCTATCGACTGGCATCTCGAACCCGTCTCAGGCAAACGCGCGCCGCTCACGCACTGGAGTCGTATCGACTACCTGGACTCGTCGGTCGCGGGCGACAAGAAGATCACTTGGGAGCTAAACCGCCAGCAGCATTTCATGATCCTCGGTCGCACCTACTGGCTCACGGGCGACGAGCGATACGCGGAAGCGTTCGCCGCGCACCTCTCTTCTTGGATAGGCGCGAACCCGCCGAAGCGCGGCATCAACTGGGCGAGCAGCCTCGAAGTCTCCTTCCGCGCGATCTCCTGGCTGTGGGCGCTCAACTTCTTCAAAGACTCGCCCCACCTCGCGCCCGAACTCTTCACGCGTGCTCTCAAGTTCCTCTACCTCCACGCGCGCCACCTCGAAACTTATCTCTCCACCTACTTCAGCCCGAACACGCACCTCACGGGCGAGGCGTTAGGTCTCTACTATCTCGGCACGCTCCTGCCTGAGTTGCGTGACGCCACGCGATGGCGCGAGACGGGACGCCGCGTGCTCATGGAACAGCTCGCGCGCCACGTCCGCGCCGACGGCACGTACTTCGAGCAGTCAAGCTACTACCACCGCTACACGGCGGACTTCTACACGCACTTCCTCGCTCTCGCGCGCGCGAACGGCGAGCGGAGCGAACCTCGCGTCGAACAAAAACTCGCAGCGCTGCTCGACCACTTAATGTTCGTCACGCGCCCCGACGGCACGACGCCGCTCTATGGCGACGACGATGGCGGCAAACTCGCCCTGCTCGAAGAGGGGCGCGGCGCGGACGACTTTCGCTCCGCGCTCTCGAACGGCGCGGCGATCTTCTCGCGCCCCGACTACAAGTTCGTCGCGCGGGAAGTCTCGGAAGAGACGCTGTGGCTGTTCGGTCGCGCCGGTTTGGAAGCGTTCGACGCGGTCACAGCCGCGCCGCCCGCGCGCACCTCGGTCGCCTTCCGCGACGGCGGCTACTTTGTGATGCGCGACGGCTGGTCAGAGGATACGAGCTTCATGCTCATCGACTGCGGCGAGCACGGCGCGGACAATTGCGGTCACGCGCACGCCGACGCGCTCTCGTTCGACCTCGCCGCGCATGGGCGCAGACTCCTTGTCGATCCCGGAACATACACCTACACCGGCTCCGGCGAGATGCGCGACCACTTCCGCTCCACGTCGGCGCACAACACCTTAACCATCGACGGCGAGCCTTCATCCGTCCCCGCACGCGCCTTCCAGTGGAAGCACGTCGCGCGTTCAACGTTGCGCCGCTGGATCAACGGCTCACGCTTCGATCTCTTCGAGGGCGCGCACGACGGCTACGCGCGGCTCGCGTCGCCCGCCACGCATGCGCGCACGGTGCTCTTCCTCAAAACTGATTACTGGATCGTGCGCGACGCGGTTGAGACCGAAGGCGAGCACGCATACGAGTTGCGCTTCCACTTTGCGCCGGGCGTCGAGCCTTCCGTCGAAGACGACGAGGGCGAGCGCGTGTTACGCGTGCGGGAGGGGGGCGCGGTCGCGCTCGAACTATTTGCGCCGGATGGCGCGGGCGAGTGGCGCATGGAAGACGGTTGGGTCTCGCGCTGTTACGCGCAACGCGAGCGCGCCGCTGTTGGCGTGCGTGCGCGGCGCGGCGCGGGTCGGCAGGAGTTTTACACTTTCGTCGTGCCGCGCGCGGCGAATGAGCTTGAGGGCGCGGCTGTCTCGCGTGTGCGAGAGGTCGAAGCTGCGGGTGGTCGCGCGTTCGAACTGCGGCGAGGGAGTTTGAGAGACGTGCTGATCGTCGGTGATGGTCGAGGCGCGGTTGAGGCGGGCGGCATCGTGACGGATTTCGGTTGGGTGTGGCTGCGCTTCGACGCAGACTCGGACGCGCCGCGCGAACTCGTCGCCGTCGCAGGCTCGCGCCTCGCAGTGGGCGGCGCGGAGCTGCTGCGCGCCGAAGTCGTGCGCGTCGAACACGACTGGGCGCGGCGCGAGGATGGCGCATGGCGCGTCGCAGACTACGTGGGCGCAGAAGGCAGCGCGGCGCGGCTCTTCGTCGATCAATTTATCGAGACGGCAGCGCGCGGCGGGTCGTCCACGGGCGGCGCAAGCTTAGCGGAAGAGATCGAGCGCGAGGTGGTGGGACAGAACTGATGTGCGGGATTAGCGGCATCGCATTTTCGAGTAGGTCGGGGCGCGGCGTGGACGATGCCGTGCTGCGGCGCATGTGCGACGCGATCCGCCACCGCGGACCCGACGACGACGGCTACTTCGTTGCAGGCGCAATCGGTTTGGGGATGCGACGCCTCTCCATTATTGATGTGGCGGGCGGTCACCAGCCGATGACGAACGAGGACGGAAGCGTCCACATCGTTTACAACGGCGAAATCTACAACCATGCGGACTACCGCGAGGAACTGGAAGCGCGCGGGCATCGCTACCGCACACACTGCGACACGGAGACGATCCTGCACCTCTACGAGGAGCACGGCGCGGCTTGCGTCGAACGCCTGCGCGGCATGTTCGCCTTCGCCATCTGGGATGAGAACAAGCGCGAGTTGTTCGTCGCGCGCGACCGTCTGGGCGTGAAGCCCTTGTACTATGTTCACGACGCGGAAGGCTCGCTCTTCTTCGGCTCGGAGATCAAGTCGCTTCTGGAGGCGCGCGCCGTCCAACCGGAGATCAACTTCAACGCGCTGCCCGATTATCTCGCCAACCACGCGCCTTCCGGCGAGGAGACGCTGTTCGCGGGCGTCCGGCGGCTACTGCCCGGTCACACGCTGCGCTGGCGCGACGGCGAGATCAAGATCGAAAAATACTGGGACGTTCACTTCGCCGGGGCAGAGGGCGAAGCCGAGTCGCCGCGCCGCAGCGACGACGAGTACGTCGCGGAGTGGGCGGAGTTGTTTCGAGCGTCCGTGCGGCTGCGTTTGATGGCGGACGTGCCTTTGGGGATGTTCCTGTCGGGCGGTATAGACTCTTCGGCAATCGCCGCGACGATGAGCCGAATGGTCGCCGAGCCGATCAAGACCTTCTCCGTCGCCTTCGCCGAGCGCGAGGCGAACGAGCTTGAGTATGCGCGCATCGTCGCCCGCGCGTTTAAGACCGACCACCACGAGATCATCGTCTCGCCGGAAGACTTCTGGGGCGCGCTCCCGCAGCTCATCTGGCACGAGGACGAGCCGCTGGCGCATCCTTCGAGCGTCGCGCTCTACTTCGTCTCGCTGCTCGCCTCGCGCCACGTGAAAGTCGTCTTGACGGGCGAAGGCTCGGACGAGATGCTGGCGGGCTACGACCGTTATCGCAAGACCATCTACAACCTCGCGCTCGGCGCGCGCTACCATGCGACGATGCCCGCCGCCGTGCGTCGCGCCGTCGCGCGCGGGGTCGAAAGGTTGCCCGCCGCGTCGCGTGCCAGGCACAAGCTGCGACGGACGTTTCTGAGCTTAACGCCCGACATCGAGTCGATCTACTTCGACAACTTCGCCGTCTTCCCGCGCGCCATGCAGCGAGAACTGCTGACGCCGGAAGCGAAAGAGCGCGCCGGGTCAAGCGACCCTTACGCAGAGATCACGCGCTATCTGGAAAGCACGGACGCGCGCACCCTGCTCGGGCGTCTGCTTTACGCCGACATCAAGACCTATCTGCACGAGCTTTTGATGAAGCAGGATCAGATGAGCATGGCGGCGTCGGTCGAGAGCCGCGTGCCGTTCCTCGACCACAAGCTCGTCGAGTACACGGCGCGGCTGCCCGAACGCCTGAAGCTACGCGGCTGGACGACGAAGTACATCCTGCGGCGGAGCATGAGAGACGTGCTGCCGGAAGCGATATTGAAGCGGCGCAAGATGGGCTTCCCCGTGCCCATCGGCGCGTGGTTTCGCGGCGCGTACACGCACGTGCTCGACGAGTATGTTTTGGGCGAGCGCGCACGCTCGCGCGGGCTGTTCGACGATGGCTTCGTGCGTCGCATCGTCGAGCTGCACCGCGCAGGCGTCGAAGATCACACCGAGCGCCTGTGGTCGCTCGTCAACTTCGAGATGTGGCAGCGGCGTTTCATTGACGGCGAGGAGCCGCGCCATCAACTGACGGCGGGGAGGGAAGCGGTCGCGATCCTGTAAGACCGCAGCCGCGCGCCCCCGGCGCGCGACTGACGCGATCCGAGTCGGACATGAAAATCCTCTGGGTCAAAGCCGGAAAGCTCCTGCCCGTGGACACGGGCGGGAAAATCCGCTCGTACAATCTGCTGCGCCAGCTTGCCGCGCGCCACACGCTCGCCACGCTCACCTACTACGGCGGTCGGCGCGACGAAGCGTACGAGCGCGAGATCGCGGAGCGTCTGCCCGGCGCACAGACCCTCCACACCGCCGCGCCCGACTCGCCCCTCGGCAACCGCCTCGACTACCTCTCGAAGCTCTACCGGCGCGCGCCCTACGCCGTCACGCGCTTCACCTCGCCGCGTGTCGCGCGCCGCGTGCGCGCGCTGCTCGACGCGCGTGAGTTCGACGTTGCCATCTGCGACTTCCTCTCG
>JAVXVR010000432.1:0-5577 GCA_032230165.1 Acidobacteriota bacterium
AGACGCCCGTGATGTCGTCCCAATCGACGGCGCGACCCAACGTGCGGCGGCTGATGAGACCGCCCGACGACGTGACCAGCTCGATGCGACCACAGGCGACGAGCGCGGCGATGACGAGATGTTGCGACTCGTGCCGCAATCCGAAAGGAGGGCGCGCGAGCAAACGCCGCACTTCACTTAAGGGCACGGCTTGGTTGCCGCCAGCTTCAACCAGCGCGAGGACGGCGGCGACCCACAGCGTGCGCAGCGCTTCGTCGCCGCTCGCGTGCGCGTAAGCGTTACCGCGCAGCGTGGCGAGACCGAGCGGATGCGCGAACTGTTCGGCGAGTTGCTGCACGCCCGCTTCACCTGTGTTCGCGCCGCTGAAGAACTCTCCGACGAGTCGCGCCACATCCTGCTCGCAGAGCACGGCACCGAATCGCGGGTGATTGGGAAAGCGCGCGGCAAAAAGCGGCGCGAGCGCTTGCGAGAGCACGCCCGCGAGCGTGGCTGAGGCGCGCGCCTCGGCGTTGAAGTTCAGGCACGCGCCGTCGGCGAAGAGGATGCCGTCGTCCATGTAGAGGCGCGACCAGACGCGCTCGGCGCGGGCGGCGAGCGTGTTGGTGGCGGAGCGCGCCGTCTCGCCGAAACCGGCAAGCGATGGATCGCCGCGCAGCGAGTGCAGGCGGCGGAGCAGACTGTATTCTTCCGCCGTCATCTCCGCCGGTTGCCACACAAGCTTGATCGACGATGCCGCGCCAGCCTCGCTCTTATTTTCGCGCGGCGCGCGAAGTTCTGCCGCGAACTTTGCGCCGTCCGCGCCCGGTTCTAAGACGAACAGCTCCCACTCGCGTTCGGCGTCGGCGTCAGCGCGCGCCGCGATCTCGTCGCGCGATTGCTGCACCACGCGCCCCGTGCGAAACGCGCCGCGCCACACGACGCCAAAGGCGAAGTCAGAGAGCGCGGCGTCTCCCGTGTTATCGCCCTCGACGACCCGCGCCTCTTCCATCGCAGAGTCTGGGCGGGTCGTGTCGCGGGTGGCGGCGTGCGGGTAGTCGTCGAAGCGCGCGCGCGCGAGCGCTTCGAGGAGACGGCTGATGGCGCGCGGGTCTGCGAGCGGGAGTTTGACGGCTTTCGCGAGCGCGGCATCGAAGCCCCCGTGCGCGCCGAAGAGGAAGCGGTAACAGGTCTCTTCGCCGTCCGTCACTTTCACGAGCGTGTCGGGCGGAGCGGCTTCGACGAGTCGGCACAGGATGTCCTCGACGCGCGCGACCGCCGACAGCGGCGGCACTTCCTCTTGCATCAGCATCCCCGCGACCAAGTCACGCGCCGACGCGCCGCGACCGTCGAGCGAGAGGATGAACAAGTTTTTCAGGATGAGACGGACTTGCAGCCGGTGGAGGGCGGGAAACTGCGCGACGGCTTTAGCGGCTAACTCGTCGTAAGCGGTGAAGGCGGCGCGCAGGTCTTTCGCGTCGCGCAACTCCTTCTCGGTTTGATCGAAAACTTCGTCCAAGAGAACGAGCGAGAGCGCGGGTCGGTTGATGGCACGCTGCGCCGCCTGCACAGCGAAGGGGAGGAAGGCGAAGGTCTGTGCGTGGAGACGGACGGAGGCGGCGACCTCCGCGACGAGCGGGTGGACAGGGTAGAGCGCGGCGAAGCGCGGCTCGCTCCAGTTGAAATTCGGGATCGTGTGGCGCAGCACCAGATAGACTTCGTGCAGGCGATCGCGCGCGGAGGCGGATTTGCGCAGCAGGTAGTTGTCGGCGACCTGGTAGAGGTGTTCGGGCTCAAGGTAATCGATCCGGAATGTCTGCGAGAGCGCGACGTTCGCGCCCTCCGCCCCTGCGATGTCGTCGTCGAGCGCGAGTGTGACAAAAACGTCGAGGTTTAGCGCGGCGGTGGCTATCGCGCCGAGCGCGGGTCCGTCGTCGCGCGTGACGCGCGCGGTGCGACCGTAAGCCGTATCGACGATGAGCACGAGCGTCGTGCCGCGCGCCTGCCCGACCGCGTGGGCGAGTGCCTCTGCCTCGTCGCCTGACCAATCTGAGGGCTCACCGCCGAAGGTTTTGACGAAAGCCTCCGCCAACTCCTCGCCTAACGTCTCGCGCGTGCCGCGCTCGACGCGCACGACGGCGTACCGACGGTTGGCGAGTCGGCGCGCGCTCGTCGCGACGTGCGCGTCCGAGGCGGTCGGGCTCAGCGTCGCCGAAGGAACTAACGCCGCGAACGCCGCGAGCGTGTGGCTTTTGCCGACGCCGCGCAGTCCGGCGAGCGCGCGAGCCGCGCCGCGACCGCGCTGGAGGTCTGCGAGGGCGTCGAGCCAGCGTGCGAGCAGGTCGGAGGTGGCGTCGGTGAAACGGTAAGCGGCGAGCGCGCGAGCCGGGTCGGAGACGAAGTCCTGCACCTCGTCGTAAGCCTGCGGCTCAACAAAATCCCTGATTTTGCCCTGTGATAACTTCATTCGAATTTGGTAGAACGGTGGGGAGCATTGCCGCGAGCGACCTTGCGCGGTTGCGGGGCAGGCACTTTCGACTCTAGCACGCGCGCGGACGCCGCGTAAACCTATACTTATTGGAACAGTGGTGGGTTGGGATGGGTTGCGAGAGGGCGTTGAGCCCGCTGGGCTTGACGTCAACGTATCCCTACGAGCCCCTGCACCGACTGGATCAGTTTCTCCGAGTCGTAGCCGACCCCGTCCTTGAAGACGATCTCGACACGCTCGATCTCGCTGATATTCGTGGCAGGGTTTCCTTTCACGACCATCAGGTCAGCCTGTTTCCCGACACTGACAGAGCCGATGCGCGCGTCCTCGCCGAGGAATTTAGCTCCGTTGAGGCTGGCTATCTTGATCGCTTCCACAGGCGTGAAGCCAGCTTCCACCAGCAGCTCGACCTCGCGCAGATCGCCGAAGCCAGCTACCACGCCGCCGTTGCCCGTCGGGTCTAGCCCGGCAAGAAGCAGCCCGCCGGCTTGGGCAAACGCCCGCTCAAAGTCCATCGCCTTGCGCAGCAGCGCAACGTAGTTGGCTTCCGGGGAGACGCGCGCACGCGCGGTCAGGTAACGCACACGCGCGTCCGTTGACATTACGCCGAGGACGCGCTGGTTCAGGAGCGCACTACTGGCACCGATGCCGCTCTGCGACAGTGGCGCGCCGCCCGCCTCGAAGACGGGGAGCGTCGAGGTGAGCGCCACGTGCTTCGCCACCAGCGTGCGGATCGTCTCCTGAGCGGCGCTGCCGTTCAGATCGAGTTGCCGCAGGCTGGCGCTGACTGCCGCACCGGACGGACACACGTCCGGTCGCTTGTCTGGGACGAATTCCGAATCTACTAACAGCCCGTGTTCGAGGTTATCAATGCCGATCTCCGCCGCTTCGCGAAAGCCGATTGAGCAGAGGTGACCCGTGACCTTCAGACCGCGTTTGTGTGCCTCTTCCACGGCGGCGCGCAGTTCCTCGCGCGTGATGTTCATGTACGCCTTGAACGACGTGGCGCCCTCGTCAGCCCAGAAGTTCACCATCCGTCGCGCGTCGTCCGCGCCCGTGAGCTCGTGCATGACGGGCGTGTACGCGCCGCGCCCTTCGAGGTACGGAGCCGTGACGTGCATCTTGGGACCTATCATGCGACCGCCGTCGATCAGCCGCTTGATCTCCAGATCGGTGAAGGGCGCGACGCTGCCAGTGGTGCGAATAGTGGTGACGCCGAGCGCAAGGTAGAGGCGCGGGAAGCTGACGCCCATGTCGGAATAGATCGGCGGCGTCCCGCCCTGTGGGAAGAACATGTGGTCGTGCATCCCGACCAGCCCCGGCAGAACCGTATAGCCGCGTAGATCGAAGGTGAGTGTGTTCGGCGGAAGACTCGCCGTGGCGCTTGCTCCGACTGACTTTATCTTGCCGTCGCTGATCACGATGGTCTGATCATCCAGAGCTGCCGCCCCGGTGCCGTCAATTATGCGCACGTGTGCGAGCGCCACCACCGGCGCTTCGACGCGGATGAACTGTTGGCGCTCGGACGTGGGCGCCTGCGCGACGGAGTTAATGGCGATAACAAAAAGCAGAAGAAGGGCGGTCGTCGTTTTCATGGTTTCTTCTCGCGTAAGTCATACGCACCACGAGCGGGTTGAGCACGTGATGCAAGGCAGAAGGTTTCAGGGATGATAAGTCTGCCGTGTATATGGATCAGTTCGGGGTGGGCTGTCAACGTTTAGGGAAGAGGGCGCGGGCATTATTCAGAGCGAAAAAATCGATGCCGGTGGTGATCCTTATGACGCGCCTTCTCCGCGTATGAGGGTAGGGGCGGAAAGTTTAATAGTCGCCCCGGCAGGATTGTCTGCGCCGCGCAGAGGAGGTCTCTTATGTCGTTTCGAGCTAAGCACGTCTTCTTCGCCGCCTTCGGGCTGGCGACGCTCTTCGTCTTCTACCTCTACGAGACGCCGTTTCTGGACTCGCACTCGCCCGTCTGGCAGCACGTCGAGCCGGTCAAATGGCTGCTGCTGCCCCACGGCGTGGCGGGGGCGATAGCGCTGCTGCTCGCGCCCTTCCAGTTCTCCAAGAGGCTGCGCCAGCGCAGCCTGAGGCTGCACCGCATCCTGGGCAGACTCTACGTTGCCGGAGTCGTCATCTCCGCGCCGCTCGCCGTCCCCGTCGCCATCATCCTGGGGCCACCGTCGCTCGTGATGGCTGCCACCATCCAGTCGCTGGGCTGGCTCGTGACGACCGCCATCGCCTTGTACTGCGTGCGTCTGGGCGACATCCGCCAGCACCAGGAGTGGATGACGCGCAGCTACCCGTTCGCCATGGTCTTCGTCTTCGCCAGAGCCGTGCTGGCGATACCGGCGGTCAAAGCCATGGGCGAGGTCGCCTTCGTCTCGGTGGTCTGGAGCTTTGTCGCCGCGGCGTGCTTCGTCCCGTCGCTCTTCATCAGTTGGCCCTCACTGTCTAAGCGCGTGGCGCGCACGGCTGAGCGACCGGGCTTCGGAGCGAAGACTGCCGCCGGGGGGCTAAAGCACGCGCCGCTCGCCTGACGCGACTGCTCCCCTCGCTCGCGCACTGGTAGCCATTCCTACTAACGTGGCATTAGCGAGTCTGGATTCCGCGCAGGAGGTTTTCATAGACAGCGGCGGCGGCGACGCGCTGCCCATCACCGTTCCAGTGCGTGTCGTCGCGCCACCAGAGCAGCGCGCCCGTCTCCTCGAAGCTGCGCCTCGACGCCTCCAACAGCGCGGGCTTCAAATCCAGAAAACGGAATCCGTGCCGCGCGCATAACTCTCGCATCACGACGGAGAAGCCCGAAGGCTCATTCCCCGTCGTCCACGGCGGCGCGCCGTCGAGCACCCAGGAGTAAACCTCCTCCTTGCTCGGTACGAGAGCCACCGCGACCGTCAGACGCCTCTCCCCGGCTAGTCTCTCCATCGCGCCGAGTGTCGCCTTGAGGTTCTCGAAGTTCGGGTAGCGACTGATCTCTTCCGCCGTGCGACTCCTGCGCTCGGCGTATAGCGACAGGAAGAGCACCCGCCGCCCGTCAACGAATGTTCGTTCGACGACCGCCGCAGCCCCGCCGGGAGACAGAAGCCTGTGCACGGGCGAGCGAGACCTGAAAT
>JAVXVR010000453.1:0-5235 GCA_032230165.1 Acidobacteriota bacterium
TCGGCGGCGCAAACTTTTAAGCGTGCTTCGGCACGCACAGGCTGGGCAAGATGCCCGCGCTCCCAGGGATGACGCGGCTAGTCTCGCTTCACTCTCACCGACCCGCTGATCTTTTTGCGCGTCGTCTCGCCGGTCTTCAGCACAGGCAAACCTTGATCCACATCGGCGTGCGGGCGCGGGATGACGTGCGTCGCGACGACCTTGCCGACCTTCGATGCGGCGGCGGCTCCGGCATCAACCGCGGCTTTGACCGCCCCCACCTCGCCGCGCACGATTGCCGTCACGAGCCCCGCGTCGATCTTCTCGTAGCCGACAAGCTCGACGTTCGCGGCTTTGACCATCGCGTCCGCCGCCTCGATCATCGCGACCAGCCCCATGCACTCAACCATCCCCAAAGCTTCCATGCCTGCTCCTTCGTCCGCCCGGTTTAAGCGCGAACTGTTTTTATGACCACACGCACGCGCCCGTCAACCGGCGCGCATCAGTTCTCGCGCTTCAGATAGAGCACGTCATAGACGGCGTCCTTCTGTTCGTGCGTCGCGGCGGCGACCAGTTCCCAGCCGTCCTCGCCCGCGAGCCTTAGGTAGTCCCAGACCTCGACGCAGAACTTGAACGGATCGGTGAGCCCCGCCACTTCAGCCAAAGGCGCGCTGCCCTGCCACACGCCGTTGACGAACGTCACGTGCCCCTGCTGCACGTTGCAAACCCGGTACTCGAAACTACGCGCCATGCTCTACTCTCAGCCGGACTTGAACGTGATCGTCACGTCGGCAATCAGCTTCTCGCGATCCGGCTTGACCAAAGTGTCGAGCTTGAGAGGCTTGCCGCCCGGCTTGACGATTTCGCGCATCGCACCCTTCAAAAACTCTGCGAGGTAGCCCGCGTCGTACACGTCGCCCGGCTGCAACTTCCAACGCGACTTCAGTCTGTCGATGTCTGCGTCCGGCAACCCCACGATGTTGAGCGCGCCCATGTGGTACTGCTGACCTTCCCTCACCTCGAAGCGGTAGGTGACGCTGCGCGCGGCGTCCGCGAAGTCCTGCGACGGCTTGAGCGCAACCGTCAAGTAGCCCTTGCGCCCGTAGGCGCGCGCCACCGCGACGAGCGCCTTCCTGATCTTCGCGCCGTTGGCCACCTCGCCCGGCTTCATGCCGAGCGCCGCATCAAGTTCGGCAGCGTTGAGCGCCGTGTTGCCCGCCCACTCCGCCCCGCCCCAGTTGTACGAGAGCCCCTCGCGCACGGGCACTGTGACGCTGACACTGCCCGCCGCGCACCCGGCGTCGCCGCCCATCTCCGCGCGCGGTGCGTAGAACTCGACGCGCAGATAGCCGCGCTCGTGATAGAGATCGCGTAGCGCCACGTCGGCGAAGTTCGCGACGAATTCCTGTGAATATTCGTTGCCGATCACGGTCGTCCGCGCGCTCGCGACAAGCTCCTGCTCGGCGACGCCCTCCGCACCCGGAAAGTGCGTGGCGCAGACCGGCAGCTTCATGCCCGTCACCGTGAAGACGTGCTTGCGGTCGCCGCCACCTTCCTTCGTCGAAGGCAGGTACTCGACCTGCCCCGCGATCTTCCGTTCAGCGAGCAGATGTTCGAGTGATTTTCTGATCCCCTCGATGACCGTGCCCGAATCCGGCGCGGTGCCGTCGAAGGTGGGCACGTCGCGTTTGACTGCCGCCGTTATCTCTTCGGGCGTGAACCACACGAAGTTGTCGAAGACGACGGGGAAGCCCGTGCCACGCTCCGCCTCCGTCACCTCGAACACGACGGTCGCCTCACCATTGCGCTCGCGCAACTTGTAACCCACCTCGCGGACGAGCCCGCTCGCCAGCAGACGCTCCGCCGCCGCATCCAGCATCTGCACGTCCAACGCCTGCCCCATCTGCAACCCGCTCGCCGCGACGATCTCCGCTTCCTTCACGCGCCGCAAGCCCACGACCTCAACCTTGGCGAGCCGCATCTTCCGCGCGGACTCTTGCCGCGCACGCACGCCGACCGCGCACGCCGACAGCAAAGCGACGAGCAAGGCGAGACGCCACACGGGGCGGCGCGATCTTCCGAGTTGAGACTTCGAGATCAAACCTGTGAGACTCCCCGGTCAATTCCGCAGCGAATGGATCGGCGCGGGGATGCGCCCGCCGCGACGTATGAAGTCAGCGCAAGCAAAACGGTTGACAGGCATGACTGGCGCAGTGCCTAAGAGTCCGCCGAACTCGACCGAGTCGCCAACGTCACGTCCGGGCACGGGGATGATGCGCACGGCGGTCGTCTTGTTGTTCATCACGCCGATGGCCATCTCGTCGGCGATGATCGCGGCGATGGTCTCTGCCGAGGTTGAGCCGGGCACGGCGATCATGTCGAGACCGACCGAGCAGACGCTCGTCCATGCTTCGAGTTTTTCCAGAGTCAACGCGCCGACACGCGCCGCCTCGATCATCCCCGCATCCTCCGAGACAGGGATGAACGCGCCACTCATGCCGCCGACCGCCGACGATGCCATCGCGCCGCCCTTCTTCACCGCGTCGGTCAAGAGAGCGAGCGCGGCGGTCGTGCCCGGCGCGCCCGCGCGCTCAAATCCCATCGCCTCGATGATCTCCGCGACCGAATCGCCGGGCGCGGGCGTGGGCGCGAGCGAGAGATCGATGATGCCGAATTGAATCCCTAGCCTGCGCGCCGCTTCGCGCCCGATGAGTTCGCCCGCGCGAGAGAGTTTGAAGGAGAGTTTTTTGATCAGCTCCGCCAGCTCGTCGAGCGGCAAATCACGCGGCGCGTGGCGCACGGCGTGGTTGACGACGCCGGGACCAGAGACGCCGACGTTGATGACCGCTTCCGGCTCGCCCACGCCGTGAAACGCGCCCGCCATGAAAGGGTTATCTTCCACGGCGTTCGCGAAGCAGACGAACTTCGCGCACGCCAAGCCGCCCGACTCGCGCGTCAGCTCAGCCATCTCCTTGACCAGCTCGCCCACGCGCCGCACGGCGTCCATGTTGATCCCTGCGCGAGTCGTCGCGACGTTGACCGACGAGCACAGACGTTTAGTCGAAGCCAGCGCTTCCGGGATCGAATCGAGGAAGATGCTTTCGGTATTCGTCCAGCCTTTGTGGACGAGCGCGGAATAGCCGCCGATGAAGTCCACGCCGACGCGCGCCGCCGCCTCGTCAATCGCGCGCGCGAGCCGCACGCAATCTTCGCCGGAGCGCGCCGCCCCGGCGACCAGAGAGGCGGGCGTGATCGAGATTCTCTTATTCGCGACGCGAATCCCTAACTCGTCGCCGATGCGGTTGACGGTCTCGACAAGTCGCTCGCCCGTGCGCTCGATCTTCTCGCGCACGCGCTCCGCGGTGCGCTCGATGGTCTCGCTCGCGCAGTCGCGTAAATTTATGCCGAGCGTGACGGTGCGCACGTCCAAGTGCTCCATCTCGGTCATCCGCACGGTCTGCAAGATTTCCGCCTGTGTGTATTCCATGAATGTTTGGCGCTCGGCTACCTGAGGGCGAAGCTGAAGATGAAGAGCAGAAGGGCGATGATGACGAGCACGGCGGCGACTAACACGAAGCGCAAGCCCGGATCGTCCGCCGCCTCGTCGAAGACGACGACTGAACGCTCGCGCAGTTTCCCCACGCGCGGGCGCAAACTGTCGCCCACACTCGCGCCGACCGCCGCCGCACGCTGTCGCACGCGACCCGCCGGAGGCGCGATGCCGCCCGCCACTCGCGGCGGCTCAGACTCCACGCGCGCGCTCGCTTCCTTCGGCGTCGCGACGCTCTCACGCGCCCCGTCTCCTGCGGGCGGTAAGGACGGCGGCGCGTCCGCTGCGTGCACATCAACCTCGCGCGCGGCGAGTCGCCCGCTGATCGAGGTGGCGGCGCGCTCCGCCTCATCAACGAGTGCGGACTGCGCTCCCGCTTGCGACGGAGACGCCGCGACGTGCGCCTCCGCCATCGGCTGACCACACTGCGGGCAGAAGTGCGCCGTGCCGCGCACCGACGCGCCACAACTCGAACAACGACGTGCGATCTCAGGCTCCATAAAGACCGTGACAGGTAACAAGTGACAAGTGACAAGTAAGACAAGCGGATTTGCCTGTCACCTGTCACCGTTCACTTGTCACGGTTTTCAGATTCGGTGCATCGCGTTGAATAAATCTTCGCGCTGGGCGTAGACGCGAACGCCAAGACGCTCGCCCTCGGCGCGAAAGCGATCTTTGAGTTCGGTGACAGACTGAGCGGCGCGCGTCATGTCGGCGATGATGACCATCGCGAACTTGCCCTGCACGACCGTCTGGTTGATGTCGATGATGCTGCAATCCGACTCGGCGAGAATCTGCGCGACCTACGCGACGATGCCCGGATGATCCACCCCGAAGACCGAGACGACGAGACGGTTCGCCGACCCTTCCACGCCGCCCGCGCGATCCTCTCCCGCCGTGGGCGAGAGCGTTCGCGCGCCGGACGCGCCGTTCCCTGCGCCGACGACCGGCTCGATGGCGCGGTAGATATCCGTCACCAACGTCTCCACCTCACGCTCGTCCGCCTGCGCCCCCAGACGCCCGTACACCGCGCGCGTGATCCGGTAGATCAGTTCCTCATTTGCCATCAGAGAATTATTTGCGTGCTCAATAGCCGGGACCTTCTAACATACCCATAAATTTATAACCTTTGCCCTCAACCTTAGAGAACATCAGCGTGAAAGCCGACTTGTAGCGTCCCTTGCCTTCGACCCACTCAATGCTGTACTCGCTCGCACTGTTACCTCTTTGCGGCTCACGAGTGAGGATAGCCCTTTTAACGAAGTCGGGGAAAATATCTGAGTAGTTCCGTGCAAACTCATCGTAATTCTTAATCACGTGATAATAGTTGAGTACATGCGCTGAGAGTTTGTAATTCAGTTTTAGACTACTAGGCTCCCAACTAAACTCGTTGCAATGCACAAGAGCATAGAATGTTTCCTTATCATCTCTCGCCACGGCAGATTTGAACTCTGACCAAAACTGATCGAAGTCGTCAGTCGTCGTCGCCTCCGGATAAACTTCGTAAGGCGCTTGGTCGAGAGTAACCGTCGGCGGGGCTTCGACGTTCGGCTCGCTCAAGATCGCCCTCCTCTTCGGCACGAAGTGAGGCAACGATGCGATCAATAAGCCAACAGCAAAGGTGATTGCTGCAATGCTCAGGCGAATGGTCACGCGCCTCATATTCACACTCACTCAGAACTTTCCGTTATCACTCGCGCCCCGCA
>JAVXVR010000458.1:0-3714 GCA_032230165.1 Acidobacteriota bacterium
CGACGGGCTTCACGTCGCCGGGCGTGGCGTGAGAGAGATCAATCGTCGAGACGACTTTGTGTCCGGCGTTGACATCGACGACGGAGACGTTGCGCCCGTTCTCGGCGGTGACGTAGGCGCGCGCGCCGTCGGGCGAAAACGCTGTCTCTCGCGGGCGCGCGCCGACCGGGAAGGTCGTGACGACCGCGTCCGTCTGCGTGTCTATGACCGAGACGTTGCTGCTGCTCTCGGCGGTGACGTACACCCAGCGACCGTCCGGGCTTAAGCTCACGCCCTCGGGCTCTATGCCGACGACGAGCGTGGCGATGACTTTGCGCGCGTCAACATCTATGACAGACGCCGTGCCCGCGTCTTCGTTCGAGACGTAGATGCGCTTGCCGTCGCGGCTCACGGCGAAGCGTTCGGGGTCGCTCCCGGCGTCGAGCTTCGCGACGATCTTCTCGCTCGCGACGTCAATCGCAGCGATCTTGTCTTCGCCCTCTCTATGGTTGGAAGGGTAGCTGAGTGCGACGTAGATCAACTTATTGTCGGGGCTCACGCGGATGCCGCGCGGGCGTGCGCCCACGGGGATCGTCGAGACGACCGCGTCCGTCCGCGTGTCGATGACCGTCACCGTCCCCGCGCGCTCGTTCGAGACGTAGGCGAACGCGCCTGCGCGCCGCTTGCCGCACGCCGCCGAGAGCGTGACGATAAGTATGAGCGCCGCCGCGCGAAGCGGCGCGCCGCGCATCTTGTTTGCTGTCTGCGTCAAACTTTTAGCCGTGCAGCTTTTCCAGCTCTTCGACGGGGCAGAGCAGTCGCGGTCTTGACGGGTCGCTTAGGTCGAGCTTATCCCACGGCACGCGGTAGCCGCCGCCCTCGCGATACGCACCGACCTTGCCGAGGAGCGCGCGACCGATCGAGATCGCCGCGAGCCGCTCGAAGACGGCGTATGAGCCGATCAAGTATTCTTCGACGAAACACTCGCCGTGTCGCATCGCGGCGCGCACTTCCTCCAGATGACCGACGCGCCGACCGTTCGCGGCATAGACGCGCTTGCCGATCAACTGCTCGACTTTGATCTCACGCTTCGCCACTTTTAGGTTCCAAGTTGCAAGTTCCAAGTTGCAAGGTTGATCGATCCTTTGAACCTTCAACTTGTAACTTGCAACTCCCTCGCTCTCACGCCCCCGGAATGCGCCCGATGATCTTCGCGCGCAGCCACTTCTCCCACGCGAACGCCGGGGTCTTTTCCGCCTCGACGCCGACCGTGACGTTGACGCCCGTCGGCGTCACCTCTGCCCACGGGATGCGGTACGGATCAGACTCCGCCACGCCCCAACGCTTCGCGAGCCGCGCCGCGAGGCGTCCCAGGCGCGGGTGCAGACGCTCGGCTTGCGTCACGACGCCCGACTCGACGAACGCGACGCGCGGCTGCTCGCCGTCCTCGATCTCTATGACGATGCCGTCAACGCGCCCCATGTGGCGGCAGTTGAGATCGACGAGCTGTGTGTCCAGACAGTCGCGCGCCAAGTCCATACCCTCAGCCTCCTCCGAAAATTTCGAGCGGGATCGTCACGACCGCAAGCACGAAGGCGAGGGTGATGATCGCGATCACGGCGACATTACCGATCCACCCGTTCGTATGCTCTTCGACGTACTCCTCGTCGTTCATCAGAAACAGGAACGGCACGATGGCGACCGGGAGCGTCGCGGCGGTCAGAGCCATCGAGAAGATGGTGAGCTTCAAAGGATCAATCCCGACGACGACGAGCAGCGCGCCGAGGATGATGAAGACGGTGTAAGTCAAAGAGAAGCGCGCCTCATCCTTCGGACGCTGATTCTTGCTCCAGTTCCAGCCAAAGCCCTGCGCCACCATGTAAGAGAGTTGCAGAGTGATCTCCATCGCCGCGCCGAGGCACGCGACGAAGAGCGAGCTGATGAAGAGCCAGAAGCCCCAGCGCCCGAAAGCGTCGCGCAAAATCAGCGCGAGCTGCGAGTAGTGTTCAACCTGTATGCCGCGCGGAAGGAAGACCATCGCGGCAAGCACGAGCACCGCGACCGAGATGCACGTGCCGAAGCTCATCCCTGAGACGGCGATAACGCGGTTGACGTTGATGTAGTCTTCCTTCCAATCGTCCTCAATCGCGCCCGAAGAGTAGAAGAACATAAGATACGGCGAGACGGACGCGCCGAGGATCGAGACGGCGATGAACCAGTAGCGTAAACGATCGTGCGCAGGCAGCGTGGGGAGCGCGCCGACCGCGACCTGCTTCCACGGCGGGTGCATGACGATTGCGCCGACGATGAAGCAGAGCGTGACGAGACCGAGTATCGCCGTGCCATCCTCGATGACGCTGAACGTCCCCTTCCAGATGATGAGCCACATCATGAAGGCGACTGGAATCGCCCACCACTGAAAGCTGACGCCGGTCGCCATCTCCAGCGCGACGCAGACGCCGCCGATCTCCGCGCCTAAGACGAGCAGCGTCACGGCGGCGAGCACGACGAGGAGGAAGAGGAAATAGTTGAAGCCGAAACGCTCGCGTATGGCATCGGGGACGGTGTGACCGCTCACAGCGGAGAGCCGCCCCGACTGTTCGACGAGGAAGGTGATGCAGACGCCGCCGAGGATGATCGCCCAGACAAGCCGGAACTGGAAGAGCGCGCCAGCTTGCGCGGCGGTCGTGATCGAGCCGATTTCGAGAAAGCCCCCGACGCTCGTGACGATGCCGAGCGCGATCTCAATCGCCTTCTTCATCGCGCTTGCGCGCCCGCCTTTTGCGCGAGGTCTTTAAGCGACTGCTCTTCCTGAGAGAGCATCTCGATCTCTTGCGGCATCGAGGCTGGATTGCTCGTCACGGACTCGCGCATCCCGCTCGCCAGCGTCTCGAGCCGCTGCGCGTGCTCTGAGAGGACGGCGCGCGCGTTAGCAGGGAGCGTCGAAGACTCGTTGATGGTGTGACCTTCTTCCCTCAACGCCTCGCGCACTTCGCTGATCGTTTTTTCGGCGTACCTGCCCGGTACAGAGCCTTCGCGCCAAGAGTCGCCGACCAAATGCAGCGTCGCCGCCCAGGACGCGAGCGTCTGCGCCTCTTGCCTGATCTCTTTCTGCGGGTCTGCTTGCGCGCAAGCCGCGAAGAGAGAGAGCGTCGCCAAGACGCAGACGACACGTGCGCGCCGCCGAACGTCGCGCGTCGAATTGTGATCCGTCGCTCTCATGTTAAGCGTCTTCGCCGCCGTCTCGAAATGTCGCCGCCGTCTCTTCAGCGTGTCGAGGTAGCTCGCGACGTCGCGCGCGTCCGCGTCTGTGACGCCGAGGTTCGGCATCGCCGTCATCCCACGTCAGCCGCCGCGCGCCGCTCGCGCTTGAGTACCCTCGACTCTGATTCGCGCAGCCACCCGGCGAAGAGCGCGAGCCCCGCGACGATATAGACGAGCCCGGCGGGAATCCACATGATCAAGCCGCCGAGTTGTTGGTCTTCCAAAGGCGTCAGCCCCCAAGATGCGGTGAGCCCGCCATAAGCCGGATACCAGACCGTGCCCGCGAACGTGATGAGCGCGCCGAGCAGTCCGCTGTGAACCATCGTCGTGAACATATACAGCACGCCCGCGCCGTAGCCCATCAAGCCTTGCCGACCGTGGACGAGCGCCCACCAGAACAGCAGCGCCGAGACCAGAAAGCTCAGGTGCTGCGCCGTGTGCACCCACTCGCTTCGCAGCGTCGCCTGAAAC
>JAVXVR010000516.1:0-12887 GCA_032230165.1 Acidobacteriota bacterium
GCCTTCTTCTGGGGCGCGCTCGTCGCCGTCTGCATCGCTTTCGTCTTCAACACGCTCGGCGCGCTCGTCGTCAGCGCGCTCGTCAACCAGTCGGCGGGCGAGGTGAGCGGCACGGTTCTGTTCGCGCCCATCGTTGAGGAGACGGCGAAGTCGCTCGTGCTCTTCGGTCTCTTCTTCTTCAAGCGCGATGACTTCGACGGCGTGGTGGACGGGATCGTCTATGCCTCGATGGTGGGTTTGGGCTTCGCCATGACCGAGAACATTCAGTATTACGGCGGCGCGGCGCTCGAAGGCGGCGTCGCAGGCTCGCTCCGCCTCTTCATCCTGCGTGGCGCGATGGCTCCCTACTCGCACCCGCTCTTTACGAGCATGACTGGCATCGGTCTCGGTCTCGCTGCACAGACTAACAAGCGCGCGGTGAAGTTCATCGCGCCTGCCACGGGGCTTGCGGCGGCGATGTTTCTACACGCACTGTGGAATCTTTCGGCATCAACCCATCCGCTCTTCTATCTCGTCGTCTATTTCCTCGTGATGGTGCCCGCCTTCCTCGGCGTGCTCGTCGCGGTCTTCTACGGGCTGCGGCGCGAAGGGCGGATCGTGCGCGAGCAACTCCAAGCTGATCTGCGCGTGGGGCTGCTCACGCCGCAGGAGATCGAGTGCCTCTGCTCTGTGCGCGGGCGCATGACGGCGTCGCTCGCGGCGCTCAGGCGCGGAGGTTTTACTGAATGGCGCGCGCGCAGGAATTTCCACGGCGTGGCGAGCGAACTCGCCTTCCACCGCGACCGCGTCGCGCGCGGCTGCCTCGCGTCTGACGGCTCCGACGCGGCGCGCGAGGAGTTATACCGGAGGGAGCTTGGCGAACTGCTCGCACGGTTGCGCGCGGGCTGATCGCTCACGCGGGAATCCGACATACTGTTTGAATCGTGCGAGACTCAAAGTCGTCTGTGCGGCGCGGCAATCTTTTCGCGCGGGCGGCGCGTAGATCGTTCAAAGGGCGGCGCGCCTTGATGCGCGCGGCGACTTCACTCCGGTCGGCTTTCGTCGCTTTGTCTGAATTTAGCAAGGGTCTGATTTAGCAGGGTCTGATGTAACAGGTCTTTCCCGGTGAAAATACAACTGCTCGCCAGCACCTTCGACCCGCAAGGTCACACGCGACCCGAACAGCGTCTGACCTGCTACGTCGTGGACGACTGCGTGGCGATTGATGCCGGGAGCATCACGCTTGCCATCACCGACGCGCAGCGCGACCGCGTGCGCGACATCGTCGTCACGCACCCGCACATGGATCACGTCGCGACGCTGCCGATCTTCATAGACGATCTCTTCTCGCTGCTCACCGCGCCCGTCCGCATCCACGCCACCGAAGAAGTGATCGGGCTGCTGCGCCGCGACGTGTTCAACGGCACGGTCTATCCGCGCTTCGACGAGCTACAGAATGCGCACGGGCACGTCATGGAGTACGTTCCCTTCCAAACGGGGCGCGCTTTTTCGGTCGCGCATCTGACGCTCGCAGCCGTCCGCGTCAACCACATCGTCCCGACCGTCGGGCTGACCGTCACGGACGGCGCGGCGACGGTCGCCTTCAGCTCCGACACCGCCGCGACCGAAGAGTTCTGGCGCGTGGTCAATAGTCTGCCGCGACTCGACGCGCTCTTCGTCGAATCATCCTTCCCGAACGCGATGCGTAGCCTCGCCGATGTCTCCGGACACCTCACGCCCGCCGGTCTCGCCCAGGAACTCTCGAAGCTCTCGCGCACGCCGCCCCGCGTCTTCGCCGTCCACATCAAGCCGACCTACCGCGAGACAGTTGTCGCCGAACTCGACGCGCTCAACCTGCCGAACCTGCGCGTGATGGAGCCGGGGCGCGTGTACGAGTGGTGAGAGTTTCAGCAACGCCGAATCATTTGCAAAAAACTCAAGTCGCGAAAACTAAAGCCGCCCCTTTCGGAGGCGGCTCGTTGGCGCACTGAAAATTTTACGACACCCGCAGCGAGCGTCAACGCACAGGCTCGAACTCTGTCTCAGTGTGCTCGCCCGCCACTCTGTCGAGCCGGACGCGACCGCTCGGCAAAAGCTCGACGACGCGAAACGTGCGCTCGGAAGGCTCGCGGCTCGGCATCAGCTCGGCGCGGAAGGTAACGGACATGCCGGGGCGCGCCCAACGGTCGCGCTCCCTGTCGTGCCCGATACCGCCCGCAGTCTCGTCCTTCGTCAAGCCTCGCCTCCGCGTCAAGAGCAGTCCGACGCCGACGCCGCCGACGAGCAACGCCAGTCCGCCCTTCACAAAATTTTTCGCACGCACCTTCATCTTATATTTCCCGCGCCGCCCGCAGACAAGTTGAAGCGCAAGCCCCACGTGAAACGTCGAAGGTCTTGCGCTTCATCTACCATCGCGCCCGGCAATCTCGGTCGGGCGCAGGCAAGCCCGCCCGCGCGTCAGCACATCGGGTCGAGTTTCTCGCTGATGATGGGCAGTCCGCTCAAAGACTTCTCGGCGTTGATCGCCGTGTAATGCGTCCACTCTTCGGGCACTTTGTCTTCGGGGAAGATCGCTTCGACGGGGCATTCGGGCACGCAGGCGTCGCAGTCGATGCAGGTCTCCGGGTTGATCCAGACAGCAGTGTCATCCAGGTGAAAAGCCTCTACGGGGCAGACCAGCACACAGTCCGTGTAGCGGCAGTTGACGCAGGGCTCACACACAACGTAGGTCATCGGACAGTTTGCCTCCTCAAATTTTATGACGAAGGTCGGCGCGACGCTCGCCTTGCGCCGACGATCACGGATATGGACGAACCCGACTATATTAAGCACGAACCGGCGGGATTGAAAAGCGAAAAATAGCATTCAGCACTCAGCACTCAGCACTCAGATTTCCGCGCTTCAGAAAGCGGTTTGCGAGAGACAAAGCTGGCTGTCACAGTGAGACTTGGCTGATTGCTGAATGCTGAGTGCTGAATGCTACTTGCGCCACTTCGCGCGCGGCGCGCTGCCGGAGAAGTCGTAGAACTTGAGATCATCGCCCTTGCGCTGCTTCGTGATGAGGATGATCTGCCCCGTGTGCATCGAGAAGTGCTCGACGACATGGAAGACGGCTGTGAGCACGGGGACTTCGCGCAAGCCCTGAATCCGCCGCAGTTCGAGCAGGCTTTGCGGCGCGAGGCTCGCGAGCACTTCATCTACTTCGCCGAGCGTCGCCCGCAGGCGCGCGATCAACTCCTCAGCGGTCGGCAGTGGCGACTCTCCGGCTTGCCGCGCCGCGCCCGCGTCGAACTCGCTCTGCCGCTCTCGCCGGTCTTCAGCCCCGCCGATGCCGGAGATGATCCACTGACGGATGTTGCCTTCCAGATGCAGCAGCAGGTTGCCGATGCTGTTCGACGCAGGGTTCGGACGCCACCACACTTCGCTCTCGTCGAGACATTCGAGGCAGCGTTCGATCTTCGGCAGGTAGTCTCTGGTCAAGAGCCTGCGCGCCTCCGTGAGAAAGGCGCTGGCGATCCGTTCGTCCATGCTCGTCGTTGTGTCAGTCGGAATCTCCCGCGTCGCCGGGGGAGTGTTTGTGCTTCGCCTTGCGCTCCGCCGGGTGGGCTCGCTCTTCGGGTTTGGCGCGCGTGAGCGGATGACCGGGCGGAGCAGCCGGCTTGCGGATCGAGTCGAAGACGGGACGCTCGTCGCGCCGCCTCGCCTGTTTCTTCGCGTTTGTTTTCACGGCTGTCACCAGAGGATAACTATACGGGGCGAGGATGTCGCGATGCTATGCGCGCCGCCCGTTCGGTGTCAATAGTTCGCGCCCGCGCGGCGCGCGAAAAAAACCTTGCGCCCGCACGTCTCGATGTGACGCGCGGGCGCAAGACGTGATGTCTCGGTGTCGGGGGTTTAAGCCTCGTTGAGGTGCGGCGCGGTCTCGTTGATGAGCATCTTCAGAGCTTGCGTGGTTTCGTCGCGCCGCCGCTGCTGGAAGTCATTGACCCACTCGCTGACAGTCGCCACCATGTCGCGCGCCGCTTCTTGCGTCGTTTTCTTCACGACGATCTCGTCGGTCGTCGCCACCTGCGCCGCGCGCTCTTTACGTTTGATGATCTTGATTGAAGGTTTCGTAGCCATGATCGTTTCCCTGCTTGTTCTTCCCTTTAGTTCTACGCCCTATAAGACGCTAAGTCGATGCGAAAAGTTCCTTTTTGTTCGAGGAGAACTTGCGCTCTCCTAATTCGTCATCCTGCTTTGCAAATCGGAGACCACACGCGCCGCGAATGTGTGACAATTCTGTCTCGCCACTCTCGACGCAATTTTCGCGCGGCTTTTACGCGTGCGCGTCGCGCCTGCGGATGCTGCCCCTGAGTTTGAATTCTTTCGATCCGAGCGGGCGGGCGTGTCTCAATCGTGCATTCGTCAACCGCCGTCGAACAGTTCTGATACGCTTAACTTACGGTGCGAGGAGACGAAACGGTTTGCAGAATGCCAACGCAGGAGACGGGGCGGCGCGCTTTGCCAAACTTGACGCTTTGATGCGCCCGACCGCTCGAAGGCTGCACATGCCATGACAACTTTCATAACCTCATTGCTGTGAACACGTCACAACACTCTCGAGCTACGCGACTCGCGCGACGCACGACGCTGGCATATGCGTTGCCATTACCTCATGTGCCATGCGTCTCATCGACTTCATCACGCTCTATCTTGCCGTCGCCGCCCCGTGCGGAGTCGTCTTCTTCCTCCGACGCCCCGCCCACGCGCCGAGCGCACGCACGTTAGCGCGCGCCTCCGCCGCAGGACTGCTCTTCCCCGTCGCGCTGCTCGTCCATGCGCTCTCGCACCGGAGCGGCAAGAGCGACTTATCACGTCCGGCGGCGAGCGCGACACACGAAGCGCACGTCGAAGAGTCGCGCCACGCGCTCGTCGCCGCGCTGCACAACTACGAAGACCGCGCGCGCGAAATGGCGGGCAGAGACGGCGCATGCGCCGCCGAAGCCGCGCACTCGCTCCTCGCCATCGTAGAACGCTACGCGGGGCTCACGCTTGCGCTCGCGTGCGCCGACCCCAAGGGCGAGTTGGCTGAGAGAGAGACGGAGCTGGCGCGCGTCGCCGGTCGCATGGGAGACGATCTGGAGATCGCGGGTCGCTGCGTCCGGCGACGCAACGTCTCGCGTCTGCGCGAGCATCAAGCGCAGGCGCGCCTTGAGCTGCTGCACGCTCTGGCGGGACTACAGGACGCCTTCGACGCTTCGGGTCGCGCGCACGACTCAAGCTCCCCTGCGGCGCAACACATGCCCGCCGCGCTGCTCAGAGTTTACGAGCGCGCCTTCGATCTCTTCTTGTGCCTCGAAGACGCGCGCGGCGTGCAGAGCCTCGTCCGCCTGCTCGACGCCACCCGCGCACGCCTCTACAGACACAAGGACGCCGACGCCCGACGCGCCTCGCGCCACGACTCGACAGGAGAAGCGTCATGCAAACCGCACAGCTCGCCGACAACTTCGCCGTCAACTTCTATGCCCCGCCCGACGCAGCCACAGCGCCCGACCCCGCTCTCAGTGCGAGGCTGACTTGGCTCATCAATGCGAACGCCGCAGCCGAACGCCGCACGCGTCTGCGCCGTCGCCCGCGCGAAGAGGAAGAGGCATTGATGATGTCGCGCCCGCTTACGACTGAGCAGGCGTTCGCGCGCTTCGGCTTTCTGCTCGGCGCGCTCCCACCGGCGGCGATCTTCTGTCGCACCCTCTTCGCGCTCGGCGACAAAATGTTCTGGATGATATTGCTCTTCGTCCCGATGCTCATCATCTGCGCCTTCCTCGGTCGCCGGATGGGCGCGCAGGTCGGCACGGGGTTCGACGAGAGCGAGCGCGGATCATGGGCGAGGACGATCATAGACGCGCTCGAAGGCGGATTCATCTGGGCTGTCGCGACTGGCGCGGCGGGCGGCGCGCTAGCGTTCGGCGTCGGCGCGCTCGTCGGTCTGTGCTGTGCCCTTCCCATCGCGCTCATCGCCTTCGCCGTCTTCGCCTCGCTTCACCGCCTGCTCGCGCGCGATGGTATGATTGACGCGCGCCAATTCTATCCGCTCGCGTGGGGGATCAATCTGGCAATCACGGCGTTGATACTCAGCCCGAACGTCATACCTTACTGAATTGTCCGTCGTCAGTGGTCAGTTGTTCGTTGTTCGCGCATCACTGACGCGCCGCTGAGATTAGAGCTTTCAACTTTGATTACCCGCTCACGAGGCTGATCGCTGACTGCTGATTGCTGAATGCTTCCATGCTCCTCGTCTTGCTCCTCTTCGCGCTGTTCTTGCTCGTGCTGCTCGGCTTCTACGTCGTGGTCGCCGCGCCGCGCCGCCGCGCGCACCAGACCTTTGCGGCGTTCGTCTTCTGTCTCGCGCTCTGGACGGTCAAAGACATCGCGCTCTGGGAGTTCACGGCGCGCGAGGGGCGTGCGGAGTGGTGGGCGACGGCGAGCTTCCTGCTCGCGCTCGCGCTGCAATACTCGCTCGTCGTCTTCGCGCTGGTCTTCCCGGAAGACCGACCCGTGCCCTTGCGTCGCATCGCCGCGCTCTTTTCGCCGGGCGCGGTCTTCGTCCCCGCCACACTCGCCGGGTTGATGTGGCACGACGCGCGCTTCGTCAATCAACGCTTCTCGATCAAGCTCACACCGCTCGCCTACGCCTTCGGGCTCTACATCTACGTCGTCTTCGCCTACGGCTTCGCGCTGCTCTACGCGAAGCGGCGTAGCTTGCGCGGGCGTCTCGCCGCACAGCAGCTCGGCGCGATCATGTGGGGGCTCGTCCTGACGGGCGTGCTCTTGACGGCGACGAGCGTCGCGCTGCCGCTCGTGGGCGTTTACGGCTTGCTCCCTTACGCCTCGGTCTTCTTTCTGCCCGGCGTCTTCGTCTATGCCTACGCTGTCTCAAGCTTCCAGCTCTTCTCGCTGCAATCCGCGCTCGATCAGTTCCGCCTCTTCCCCATCGCCTACAAGGTGGCGCTCTCGATTGCTGTGGTCGCCGTGTCGAGCTTTGTTCTGTTGCAAGTCCCCATCGTTTGGTGGAGCTTCGGCGCGGCGACTGACGACGCGTGGAAACGCTACCTCGTCTTCAGCGTCATCACGGCGCTCTTGCCGAATCTGATCCTCGTCGCGCTCGTCATACGCATCATCACGCGCCCCTTGAGGCGTTTGACCGAGGCGGCGGTGACGGTCGCGGCGGGCGAGTACGGCGCGACTGTTGAAGTCGAATCGAACGATGAGGTCGGCTTGCTCGCGTCGTCTTTCAACGAGATGAGCCGCAAGATGTCGGAAGACATCGAGCGCCTGCGCGCGTTGGGCGAGCAGCTCGTCCGCACCGAGAAACTCGCCGCCGCCGGACAACTCGCCGCAGGGGTCGCGCATGAAGTCAACAACCCGCTCGCCTCGATCTCTTCGCTCGTCCAGATTTTACAAGCGCGCATCCCCGCCGATACGGAAGACGACCGCACCGCCGAGACGCGCGAGATGCTGCGCGTCATCTCCCAACAGATCGCGCGCATCACGCAAGTCCTGCGCGACATGACGGACTTCGCGCGCCAGCGTCCACCGGCGCGCGCGCCGTTAGACATTTCACGCGCGATCGAAGCCAGCCTCCGCCTCGCCAGCTTCGACGAGAACTTCAAACGTCTTAACCTCGCGACCGACTTCGACCCACAAGCCCCTCTCATCTCGGCGGACGCCGATCAGCTCCAACAAGTCTTTCTCAACCTCCTGCTCAACGCGCGCGACGCCATGCCCGAAGGCGGCGACTTAAAAGTCTCGACGCACTACGACGCGCGCTCCGCCGAGATCACCATCGAGATCGGCGACACCGGCGCAGGCATCGCGCCCGAACACCTCGCTCACGTCTTCGATCCGTTCTTCACGACGAAGCCCGCCGGGCGCGGCACCGGACTCGGACTCGCCGTCTGCTACGGCATCATCACCGCCCACGGCGGTCGCATCGAGATCGCGCCCGACGACTCTCGCGGCACGCGCGTCCGTGTCGCGATCCCCACCCAGACGGAGGCTCGCTAAGCCGCCATGCCCAAAATTCATCTCGAAACTTTCATCGCCGCGCCCGCCGAAGTCTGTTTTGATCTCTGCCTGAACGTCGAGTTTCACGAGCGCGCGGGTCACGGTCGCGCTGTTGCGGGCATCACTTCGGGTCAGATGTTTCTGGGCGACACGGTGACGTGGGAGGCTGTTCACTTCTTCACGCGCCAACGTCTCACGTCGAAGATCGTGGAGTACGAGCGACCGCGTAAGTTTGTTGACGAGATGCAACGCGGCGCGTTCGCGCGCTGGCGACACACGCACCGTTTCGTCGCGCAGGCGGGCGGCACACTTATGATTGACGACGTTGATTTCGCCTCGCCGCTCGGCGTACTCGGCAAACTCGCCGACGCCGTTTTGCTCAAAGGCTATATGACGCGCTTCCTCGTCCGTCACAACGAGCATTTCAAGCGAGAAGCCGAGGCGAAGGAAAGGGTAAGATCGTGATGAACTTCTATAGCCTGCTAGCCTGTTTCTTATCCAGCGGCGCCCCACAGCAGTTAGCTGCGCAACTGCCTCGAACTGTGGAAGTGCCTAGAGAAATCGTTAAGCAATTAGCGAGCGATAAGAATGTGAAAGATTTTATCGTGCTTAAGAAGGACGGGAGGGCTGAAAACTTAGTCGCCCTGTTTGTTGATCTTAATGCTGACGGCAGAGGAGAGATAATCGTTCACGGCATCAATTCACCCATTTGCGGCGCGAACAACTGCGTCCACTGGGTTTATCGCAAGACCGCAAAGGGGTTTCAACTACTGCTTGATGCAGGCGCGATTCAGCAAGTCATTCCACAAAAGACTTTCACCAACGGCTACCGTGATTTAATTACCTCTATGCACGGCTCAGGTTTAGATTCTGACCGCATCCTGTACAAATTCGACGGAAAACAATATCAACTGCGAAAATGCTTCTATCAAACTTATCGCTATAGGGATAAGCGTGGATATTTCCACGATGTGAAACGCCCGATAGTCATTCCGAGGAAGTGTCAACGAGAAATCTGAGAGCCGTTATGAGCACACAGCCACTCATCCTCGTCGCGGAAGACGAAGACCTGATGCGCGTCATCCTGTCGGGCTTGCTCGAAGGCGCGGGCTACCGCGTGGCGCTGGCGGCGAGCGCGGAGGAAGCTCTGGAGCGGTTCACGACCGAAGATGTCGCCCTCACGCTCACGGACATACGCATGTCGGGCATGGACGGGCTCGCGCTCTTAGACCGCATCAAGGACGTTGACGCGGAAGCCCTCGTCGTCGTGATGACCGCCTACTCTTCGGTCGAGACGGCGGTCGCCGCGCTGCGCAAAGGCGCTTACGACTACGTGACGAAGCCTTTCGTCAACGAAGACCTGTTGCAGTCCGTCAAGAACGCGCTCCGCCAGCGCGAGTTGTTCAGCGAGAACCGCGCGCTCAGGCGCGAACTGGATCGTCGCTACAGTTTCGCGGAGATCGTCGGCACGTCTGAGGCTCTGCAACAGGTCTTCCGCCTCGTCGAAAAGGTTGCGGCGACCAATACGAACATACTGATCGAGGGCGAGTCGGGCACGGGGAAAGAATTAGTCGCGCGCGCGATTCATCACAACAGCCCGCGCGCCGCATGCCCCTTCGTCGCCATCAACTGCGGCGCGCTTCCCGAAACACTGCTTGAGTCGGAGCTGTTCGGGCACACGAAGGGCGCGTTCACGGGGGCGACTGCTAACAAGCCGGGGCTGCTGCGCTCGGCGGAAGGCGGGACGGTCTTTCTCGACGAGATCGGCGAGATCAGTCCCGCCTTGCAGGTCAGACTTTTGCGCGCCGTGCAGGAGCATGAGGTGACGCCGGTCGGCGCGGGCGGCGCGGTCTCGTTCGACGCGCGCATCATCTGCGCCACGAACCGCGATCTGGAGAAGGAAGTTACGGAAGGAAGGTTCCGCGAGGACTTGTTCTACCGCCTCAACGTCATCGAGATTCACCTGCCGCCTCTGCGCGAGCGGCGCGAGGACATCCCGCTCCTCGTGCGCCACTTCATCACGCGCACGGCGCGCGAGCAGGGGCAAGATGAAAAACCGATCTCACGCGAGGCAATGACCGCGCTCATCAACCACCCGTTTCCCGGCAACGTCCGCGAGCTGCAAAACGCCGTCGAGCGCGCGTTCACCTTGAGCGGCGCGGAGATCGATCTCGACAGTCTCCCCCCGCGCGTGCGTGAGTCGGCGGGCGCGGGCGACGCGGCGGCGATGCGCGACCCCGACGGGCTTCGTCCGACGCTCGCCGAGATTGAGCGACGCTACATCCTCGAAACCTTGTCTTCCGTCAATCAGGACAAGGCGCGCGCCGCCAACATCCTCGGCATAGACCTCTCGACGCTCTACCGCAAACTTAAACGCTACGACGCGGCGTGACGGGATGAGAAAAGTTGCAAGTTCCAAGTTGCAAGATGCAAGTTTGCTCCGAACATTGAACTTGGAACTTGCAACTTGGAACTTGCAACTTTTAATCAGCGTGACGTAACGAGCGGCAGCTCGATGAAGCTGGCTTCGCCGGGCGCGTGGTAGATGCGCTGTGTGGCTTTGCTGAAATCACCGGGCTTTGCCCAGAAGATGTTGGGGACGAACGTCTGCGGGTTGCGGTCGTAGAGCGGGAACCAGCTCGACTGCACCTGCACCATGATGCGATGACCGGGCAGAAAGACGTGGTTCGCTGTCGGGAGTGCGAAGCGGTAGAGCAGAGGCTTGTCGGGCGTGATCGCCTTCGGCGTCTCGAAGCTCTCGCGGTAGCGACCGCGTATGATGTCCGCCGAGATCATCAACTGGTAGCCGCCCATCGCGGGCTGTGCCGCCACTTCGTCGGGGTAGAGATCGATGAGCTTAATGACCCAGTCTGAATCAGTCCCGCTCGTCGAGGCGACGATATTAGCCATAGGCTCGCCGCTGATCTTGACCGGCGCGGTCAGCACGTCGGAGACGAACACGGCGACATCGGGACGCCCCGAAGCCTCGCGCTGATCGTCTGCGAGCCAGCGCGACCAACTGCTGTCGTCTATGGGGCGCGCGCGGTAGGGGACGGGCTTCGCCGGGTCGGAGATGTATTCGTCGAACGCCGCATCATTAGTCTTCGGCGCGGCGAAGCCAAGTCGGAGACCGGCGTTGAGATAGAGCGGGGTCGGTCTGATGGCGCAGCCGTTCGCGCAGCCTGCGGGCCACGAGGGGAGTCTGCGCCAAGTGTTCGTCCCCGTCTCGAACGCGTTGACCGGTGCAACGTCCATTTTCGGCGCGTCGGTCTTCAGGTAGTGATCGAGGAACGGTCGCAGGATGTCGCGACGGAAAGCGAGCGCCGTGTCGCTGTTGAACTTCAGTGCGCCGAGCGTGCTGCCCTCCCGAATCTCCTGCCCGTGATACCACGGACCCAGCACGAGGAACACCTTGTCGTCGTTCGTGTCCTTCGGCTTGATGGCTTTATAGACTGCGATGGCTCCGTAGATGTCCTCCTGATCCCAGAGGCTGTCCACGAGCATGACGGGAACTTTGAGCGGCTGCGCGGCGAGTATCTTGTCCACCGCCTGATCGCGCCAGAAGGCGTCGTAGGTTGGATGTTCTAAGAGCTTGCGCCAGAAGCCGACTTGTTCGAGTCCGCGTCGGCGACCGAGTTCGCCCGCCGATCCCGCTTCCATGAACATGTCGTAGGGATCGAAGTGGCTCGTCCACCACTTGATGTCGTTGGCGCGCGTCGCCTCCTGATCGTAGATGTAAGACAGGTTCTGCTGGCGGAACGCGCCGTTGTGAAACCAGTCGTCGCCGCGCCAGCCGTCAACCATCGGGTTCATCGGCACGGAGACCTTGAGCGCGGGGTGCGGGTTGACGAGCGCCATCAGGGGTAGGAAGCCGTCGTAAGAGATGCCGAGGATGCCGACCCTGCCGTTCGATTCAGGAATGTTTTTGACCAACCAATCAATCGTGTCGTAGGTGTCGGTCGAGTGATCGACCATGGTCGGGTTCTGCGTCCCGTGCAGCGGGCGGTTCATCACGTAGTCGCCCTCGGAGCCGTACTTGCCGCGAATGTCCTGCACGACGCGGATGTAGCCGCCTTCGACGATCACGTCCGTCGCGTTGTCGTAGCCGGTGAGAATCGGCGCGAGGTGCGAGCTTTGGGCGTGGGTCGTGAGATCGGTGGCGTTGTAGGGCGTGCGCGTCAAAAGGATCGGAGCATTTCTGGCGTTCTTAGGCACGAGGATAACGGTGTGCAGCCTCACGCCGTCGCGCATCGGGATCATCACGTCGCGCCGCGTGTAGTCGAAGCCCTCGTTCGTCGGCTCGAACTTCGCCGGAGTCTCGCTCTGCAAGGTCGCAGGCGTGGCGGGAGTCTGCGCCGCCAACGGTTGGACGCAGAGCAACAGGGCGACGAGCATCGTCGCGAGCGAGGTCAACGTGCGCACGCTCTTCTTGATCATCGGTTAATCACCCTCACTGGATTTTCTTCGTTCGTCGCGCATCGTTAATCTTTCTTCTCAAACATTCCGCCAAGACCGCCGATTATGCCTTCAGCGCGGCTCGTGAGATCGCCGACCGCGCCCGTGCCTCCTCCGATGAGGCTGTCGAGCTGTCCGGAGATCGATGCGGGCAGCCCGTTCTTGAGATGACTAATCACAGTGTTGACGGCGGTGCGCGCCTGCTCTTCCGAGATGCCCGTCCGCTCCGTGACCTGTTTGATGAGTTCGTCCATGTCCTTCCCCTCTCTTCTGTGTCGCACGCGTGAAAGTGACGCAAGCGCGCCTTAGATGAAGACGACCGACTGCGAGTTCGGGATGTCGAACCGCTTGCGGCAGCGCGGGTTCTTGCACATGAGCATGTCGTCTATGCGCACCATGTAGTCGCG
>JAVXVR010000628.1:0-13271 GCA_032230165.1 Acidobacteriota bacterium
TTGCGCCTGCGCCCACACGGTCGCGATGGCGCGCTCGCCGTCTCGCTCTCGGAAGCCGCGCGCTACTACCGCGAGACGGCGCACGCGTGGGAGCTGCAAGCACTGATTCGCGCACGCGCGTCGGCGGGCTCCGCCGATCTCTTCGCGCGCTTTTACGAGCAGGTGCGTCGCCGCGTCTACACGCACGCCGGATCGGTCGGGCAGGCGCTTCGTAATGTCCGCCTCGCCAAGCAGAAGATTGATCGGCAGAGGGGCGAGCGCGAGCGTGAGCGCGGCTTCAACGTCAAGCTCGGACGCGGGGGGGTGCGCGAGATCGAGTTTATCGCGCAGGCTCTGCAACTCGCGCACGGCGCAAACGACCCGTGGCTACACGCGCCGCACACGCTCGTCAGCCTCGGACGTCTCGCGGATCGAGGGCACATCACGGAGCGCGAGCGCACGGAGTTGTCCGAGGCTTACCACTTCCTGCGCGCCGTCGAACACCGCCTCCAGATGGAGCACGGGTTGCAAACCCACATCGTCCCCGACGCCGACGCGCGCCGTACCACTCTCTCGCGCCGCATGAATTTTGCGAACGACGCCACGACTGCGCTCGCCGACTTTGATCGCGCGCTCAACTCTCACGCCTCGCGCGTGCGCGCCGCTTACGACCGCGTCTTCGGCGAGAGCGGCGAAGAAGATGTCGCCAGCGCGACACAGCCCGGCTCGCCCGCACACGCACAACTCCCCGCGCGAGACGACACGCAAACGGGCGAGGGAGACGATCCGCGTTCAAATCTGAACGCCGAGACAGCAGCCACGTCATCCTTCAACGCCGAGACAGCAGCATTGTCATCACTCTCGGACGACGAGCTGGCGCGCCGCACGCTCAACCCGCAACGCGCGCGCGCCTACGTCACGCGCGTCATCACCTCGATTGAAAAATCAGAGGCGAGCGTCGAACTCTCCACAGAGAACCTCGACTCGCTCGCGCGCATCTGCGGCGCGTCCGAATACTTCGGCGAGATGATCGCGAGCAACCCGGAGCTGATCGACGCGCTCGCGTCGCGCGAGGAAGTCGGCGCACGAGACTTCCGCGCCGTGCTGCGCGCCGCCGTTGATCGCGAACGGAATTTACGCGCGGAGCTGGCGGCGCTGCGTCGCGCCTGGTCGCGTCTCATCGTACAGATAGGCGCGCGCGACGTGGCGGGCGAGATCGATCTGGCGGAGTCGAACCGTTTGCAGACCGAGCTTGCGGTCGCGAGCATCAACGCGGCGCTGCTCATCGCGCGTCGAGAGCTGGCGCGTCGCTACGGCGGCTTTGCGGCGGGTCCGCGCGCCTCTGTGCTCGCGCTCGGCAGGCTCGCGAGCGGCGGGATGGACTACGGCTCCGATCTCGACATCATCTGCATCTACGATCCGCGCGTACCCCCGCCCGTTTCGTTGCTCACGCGCGAGGAATTTTACGCGCGTCTGTGCGGGCTGATGACGAACGCGCTCTCAAGCCTGACGCGCGAGGGGCATCTCTACCGCGTTGACCTGCGCCTGAGACCCGACGGCAAAAACGGCGCGCTCGCCTCGTCGTCCGCTTCGTTCGTCGAGTACGTCGCGTCGCGCACGCAAGCGTGGGAGTGGCTGGCGTATGTCAAGCTGCGCGCCGTCGGCGGCGACCTCGAACTCGGTCGCAGCGTCGAAGCGAGCGCGCGCCGCGCCGTCCACGAAGCCGCGCGTCTGTGTGACCCCGCGGAGTTGCGTGGCGAGACGCGGCACGTGCGCGAGAGATTAGAGCGCGAACGCGCGACGCGCGCGAGCCGCACGCTCGACATCAAGTTCGGCGCAGGCGGCATGCTCGACGTCTATTTCGCCGCGCGCTACCTGCAACTGCGCGACGACGTGCGCGATGAGGGCGCGGATCGCTCAACCTTCTCGACGCTCGCGCGCCTGCGCGACGCGGGCTCGCTCGACGCGGATGCTTACCACGCCCTCCAGGAAGGCTACAGCAGCTTGCGTGCGCTCGATCACTCTCTGCGCCTCCTCGTCGGACGCTCCTCGCGCCTGCCCGCCGCCCCCGACCACCCCTTGCTGCACGACCTCGCGCGCGCCCTCAAGTTCGATTCGGCCGCCGCGCTCCTCGACGCCTTACGCGCGCGCATGACCGACATACGCTCGGCTTACGACCGTATTACAGAGTCGCACCGTTGATGTATGATGTGGGCGCATTGCCCGATCACACAGAGTCACGAAATCAATCAGAGCCGCGCAAGCCATGACTCACAAAATTATTCAAGCCGACGCAACGAAGAGCATCAATCTTGAGACGCTCGGAAGCGAAGTCGATCTAACTTTCCTTGATCCGCCCTTCAATCAGGGTAAGGATTACGCTCTGCACGAGGACAATCTACCGGACGAAGATTACTGGCGGATGATGCGACAAGTCTGCGCGGACGTGTTGAAAGTGACTTCGGCGGGCGGCGCGATCTACTTCATGCAGCGCGAGAAGAACACCGAACGTGTCTTGCGAACCTTGCGCGAGACGGGCTGGACGTTCCAGAACCTCATCATCTGGCGAAAGAAAACTTCCGCCGTCCCCGGTCTGAATCGCTACGGCAAGCAGTATCAGATCATTGCCTTCGCGACGAAGGGCAAAAAGCCGCGCGCCTTCCACCGCCTGCGGATCGATCCGCCACTACAGCCCGGCTACAAATATGAGCGCGACAATGGTGTTTACCTTACGGACGTGTGGGACGACATACGCGAGCTGACCGCCGGATACTTCGCGGGCGACGAAGCTCTACGCAACGCCGATGGCGCGCGCTTCCACAAACAGCAAGCCCCGCTCGCGCTCCTCGTCAGAATCATTCTCTCTTCAACCAAGATGGGCGACACCGTTTTCGATCCCTTCGCGGGCACTAGCACGACCGCCGTCGCTGCCGTGCAGCTTAACCGGAAAGCTGTTGCGCTTGAGATCGCGCCGGAGAACGTCGCGTGCATCGAGCGGCGTATCGAAGAGATTAGAAATGCCGACATCATCCAGAAGTATTACGACAACTACCGGTGTACCAACGGCATAGAATCGATATGGGGAAGTGCGCCGAGCGCGGGGGTGGCGTCGCGAGATGATGGGCGTCATCAGATGTCACTGCTGGTTGGTTAGAGTCCGGGGAAGGGCTGGGGATTTACCTCTGACATTCGTGCCCGAGCTGGTGGCTAACCGAAATGTATGTGGACTAACAGACCCTGTCGGAAATGTGGTGGCACGGAGTTCGGTCGGTACACTTCTTCTAGTACGGGCAAGGTCAGGCGATATTGCCTCGCGTGCAGGAGAAGGCGGGCCGGAGAGTATTCGACGCGCGCGGCGCGCAACGGCGGCTCTCATACGCGAAAAGAATGGCTGGAGAAACTGGCGCGCCATGATCGCTGCCCGCGCTGTAAGCGCCTCTGGTCGGAAGTGCCGCCGCGCCCGCACCCCAGATATAGGAGTGTATGGACTAAGGATCATATCGTCCCTCTCACCGAGGGTGGCAGGTCGAACATAGAGAACATCCAGCCGCTCTGCTACTCCTGCAACTCGTCAAAGTGCGATGGGAAGAGACGGCTGCGGGCAGCACGCCGAGACCGATAGCTAAACTAAGCCTCACTCGGTTTGCTCGTGTAGGGTCGAGCCTGCGCATCGGAGTCGTGCGGCGATGTCGCGGCGGGGGCGCGGAAGTAGTTGAAGAATTTCCAGCCGAGGATGAGTGTGGCGAGGATGCCGACGATGACCCATGCCACGTTGCCGAGGAGGTCTGACAATTCTTGGACGCGGTCGCTGAAGATTTTGCCGAGCGTGACGTAGATGGCGACCCACAGCGCTTCGCCCAGTAAGTCCCACACGAAGAAGCGCAGCCACGGATAACCCGCCGCGCCGCTCGTGACGTTCACCCAGGGTCCGAGCAGCGTCACGAGCCAGCGGCTGAGGAAAACGCCTGCGCCGCCCCAACGTTTGGTGAAACGCTCGGCGCGCGCGATCTTGTCCGCCCCGCCGAACCTGTGCGTCGCGCGGCGGATGAGCCTGCGCCCGCCGTAGCGACCGACGAAGTAGCCGATCTGATCGCCCAAGACCGACCCCGTGCACGCGAGCACGCAGACCTGCCATAAACTCAACTCTCCCTGCGCGACGAACGATCCGGCGGCGACGAGCAGCAGCGTGACGGGAAACGGCACGCCCGCCGACGCGACCACCAGGACGAGGAAGAGCGCGGGCAGACCGTAGAGAGAGAGCAGCGACAGGATTTGATCCGTCAACGCTTCCCTCCGTCGTCGCGCGCTGCGGGAGGAGGTGGAGGCGGCGGGGAGGACTCGCGCGCGCGCGTGATCGCATCCTGCAAGACGGCTCTGATCTCATCCATCGTGCGACCCTGCGACTTTGCGATCTCGCGCAAGGGGCGACGGCGTTCGCGCGGCTCGCGCGGCAGGTTCAGCGCTTCGTAGAGGACGTGAGGCGGGACGTGGTAAGAGTGCGCGACGTAGCCGACGGTCATCCAGCCGCGGATCGGCTCCTCCTGGTGGTGTCGCCAGTAGATCGCGCCGCGCACCGTGCGCGCGACGTGCCAGCCCGTCACGCCGAGGACGAGCGCGAACGTCGCCACGACCAGCCACTGACGCCAGCCGAAACCCCTCAGCGTTTGCACTATCTCACGTCGCACAAACCAACGCGCGCCTCCGACTTTCGCTTTTAATAAAACACCCGCCGCGCCCTCGTTGTCGAGTGTCGGAAGATTCAAACGCTTGCCCGCGCCGCCTCGTCAGCGCGCCTCGCGCCAGCGTCGGCAGAGGTCGCGCGCAGCATCTGGCCACGTGGGGAAGTTGAAAGTGACACCGTCTGCGACGAGATGCGATTTATGGCGATGGTTGATTGATCAGACAGGTCGGATGCGAATCCGGGACGGGTGAATATGCAGAGTGCCAACCTACGTCGCAGACGCTTCGACGCCGACGAGCGCGGAGCGGAAGCCGGGCACGACGAGCTGGTGGAACATCTCGTCCATGCGCTCCGGCGTATGCGGCATGTTGTGGTCGAGCCACCATTTCAAAAGGGCTAACATCTCGCTCGCTAAATAATTTGTCAGGACGGGAACGGGAAGCGACGGCTGCGGCTTGTCAATCAGCCATTGTGTGAGCGAGGTCTCGATGCTTTCGCTGAGGTAACTGAGTCCGGTTTTGAAGAGCAGAGCCGTTTTGCGAGACCGTACTAAGGCTTTGTAGAAGTGGTGAAACTCCTGTAGGTGTTGGAACAGTTCCGCGACGGGCACGAAGCGCGCTCGTCCCGCGTTCTCCCATTCGATGTGCCGCACGAGCCCGTCGAGTAACGCTTGCCAGCCCTGTAGAAACAGGTCGTCCTTGTCGCGGTAATGCGCGTAGAAGGTGGAGCGCCCGACATCCGCGCGGTCAATAACGTTCTGCACGGTGATCGAGTCGTAACGCTTCTCCAGGATCAGCTCGACGAGCGCGTCGCTCAGAGAGTGGCGTGTGCGGCTCGCGCGGCGATCACTCTTTTTATGCTCCGCGGTCATCGTCCTTATTTTCGAACAAGGGCGGTCAGTTTGTCCATTACCGAACATCCCGCGCCGTATTATCTGGTGACAGCCCGCGCCCTTTTTCATAGACTCCGTGCGCGAATGACGCTTTGTTTGATTCGCGGCGGAGAGTCGCTAGTCGGACGATTACGAGATATCAGGAGGAAGACAGGATGCGATTAAGAGCGTTGGTGATTTTAACGGGCGTGGCGTTGATGTTAGGCACCGCATTCGAACCAAATTGGATGGCGGCGGCGAAGAGCGCTGTGAAGTCTAAGGATCATATTTCGGGTGACTGGGACGTGACGTTCGAGCTACAGGGCACGAAAGTTCCGGGCACGTTCAAGCTCAAGCGCGACGGTGGCAAGGTGACCGGCACAGCCAACTCGCAGCACACGGGACCCGGCACGCTCAGCAACGGCACGTGTGTGGACAATAAGCTGAGCTTCACGCTCAACTTCGCCGCTCACGAATCAATCGCTGTCACCGGCACGTTGAAGGGCGGCAAGCTCTCCGGCGAGTTCCGCACGGAGGGAATGCAGGGCACTTGGGAAGCGACGAAGAAAAAGAAATAACTCTGCGCGCGAGAGCGCGGGCGATGAAGAGAGAGATGATTTCACCGCACGCTTCTTCAAGGGCAGGTGAGCGGCGGAAATATTCTGAGGAAACTACAATGAAGCGTTCGCAAATCTACGGCGTCGCGCTCATCTGCGGCGCGTTGGCAGGTGTCGTCGTCATGATCTTTCATCCGACCGGACATGATCTGCTCGCGCAGTCGGACGAGGTTGCCCGCCGGAATGAGATGATCACGGTCGCCGTTCATTCGCTTGCGCTCGCGGGCACGCCCGTCCTCATCTTCGGATTCTTCGGTCTCTCTCGCCGACTCAATTTTGATCGCCCGCTCGTCTCAGCGGCGTTCATCATCTACTCGTTCGGCTCGGTCGCAATCCTCTGCGCGGCGGTCGCAAGCGGTCTCATCGCGCCGACGCTCACGCGGGAAATTCTGACCGAGGATGCGCCGACGCAGCAACTCCTGCACTCGATCTTTTATTACAACGGACTCTTGAACCAGGGGTTCGCCAAAGTCTTCGTCGTGGCTTCATCGGTCGCCGTGATCTTTTGGTCGGTCGCGCTCCCGAACGTCGGCGGACTCGCGCGCGCTGTGCGGATCGTCGGCATCGTCGTCGGGCTGCTGAGCCTTGTGGCTTTACTCTCCGGTCATCTACGTCTGAACGTGCACGGCTTCGGTCTCTTCGTCTTCGCGCAGACGCTCTGGACTGTCCTCGTCGGCGCGCTGCTGTGTCGTTCGGACGACTCGATGACAGGGGTCTAGCGCACTAACTGTCGCGCCGCCTTCATCCGCGCGGGCTAAACGTCAGAGACGAAGCGCGCGCGAGAAGGCTACCGCTTCACTTCGTAGGAGCGTAAGGTCGGCGCGCCCGCGAAGAGTTGGCTCACGTGATCAAGGAGCTTGCCGTAAGTTCCGGCGGACTCGTAAGCTTCCGCGCTCTCGCGGTTCTCCCACATGGTCAGCGAGACGAACTCGCCCTGCCCATCCGCCGGTTCGAGCAACAGCGCGTCAATATTCCCCGCCTGCGACTTGATGGTGGGCACGAGGTTTTCGCGATACGTTCTCTTCAGATCATCCACCCTGCCGGGCTGCGGCGTGAAAGACGTGAGCCTGATCCACATAAAAAGTTCCGCTCCTTAGTTAGACGAGAGATGCGCGAGGCTTTGACCGTGCGGCTTGCAATATCACACGCGCGTCTCTCCGCACAAGCCCAAGGCACGAAAGCGCGTCAACCCCACCCGCGTCAAGGCGTCGCGCCGAGCTTCTTCAGCCAGTCGGCGGCATTCGTGTTGTTCGGGTCGAGCGCGAGCGACTTGCGGTAGTTCTTGATTGCCGCGGCGCGGTCACCCTGCGCGGCGTAGGCTTCGCCGAGACTGTCGTAGGGGTTCGAGGCGCGAGGGTACATCTCGACGTTCAGCTTGAAGAGCGCAATCGCCTCCGGCACGTGTCGGGCGTTGAGCTGCGCGTAGCCGAGCGTGTTCAGCGTCCGCTCATAAAAATATTCGGCGGGGTAGCGTCGCCGCATCTCTCTGTAGAGCGTGATGGCAGCGTCCACGCCTTTCTCCTTGATCGCACGCTCAAGTGTGTTTTGAACGCTCGGAAAGACGACGCGGCGAATCGCGGAGACGACGAGCGCGGGATCGTCCCTTTGTATGTAGTGTGTGCTCTCCGGCGTGACAACCAGACCGCCTTCTGTCGCCTGCGCCACCCACGCGCCGTACTCTTCGAGCACAGACTTGACCCAGTGTGGAGGACGACCGCGCCCAGCCACGAGCACCATCAGAGGCACGTCGGGCGGCGCGCCGAACGAGCGCAACTGCGGGAAGTTATTTATCGCTTCACCTTTCAAGAACTTCCATTCAGCTTGAACGCCGGCGGGCGCGCCCTTCAAAGCCTCCTCCTGTTGCGCCATCGCCGCCTCACGCTCCTGCTCAGTCTGCGCGGTGAAAACGTTTTCGTTAAGCGGATCGACGAAGACCAAGCCCGCCACCTCTTCACGGAAAAGGTAGGCGAAGGCGCGGATGTTCGCGCCGCCGAGCGAGTGACCGACGAGCACGTAAGGCGGCGCGATACCAGCGCGGTGCAGCATCGTGTGCAGCTCCGTGGCGATTTGCGTGTGGGAGCGCGGCTCCGCGCCCGGCTCCGACTTGCCGTAGCCAGCGCGGTCGTAGGCGACGACGCGCGCGAATCGCGCGATCTCCGGAAAGATCGCGCCCCACGCTTCGAGCCCGTCGCCCAACCCGCAATCGAGCACGACGGTCGGCGTCCCCGCCCCGGCGACTTGCAGACGCAGCTTGTAGCCGCCCACGTCAACGAGCTGCGTTTGCACGCCCGACCGTGTGGCAGGTCTAGTCTGCTGCGCGCAGACCGTCGCGCACGCACAGGCGAGCGAACAGAGGAGCGAGAAATAACGAATGATATTTTTCATCTGACCTCTTCCTGGTTAAAGACCTTCTTGGAGTCGTCAACGCTGCCGCTCGTTCTTGTACACCACGCCCTCTTTCATCACGAAGAAGACGCGCTCGGTCTGTCGAATGTCTTGAACGGGATCGCCGGGGACGGCGACGATGTCCGCGAGCTTGCCCGCTTCCAAAGTACCGAGTCGGTCGGAGACGCCGAGCAGCTCCGCGTCAACACTCGTGCCCGCCTTGAGCGCGTCCAACGCAGGCATGCCGAGCGAGACCATGAGGTGAAACTCTCCGGCGTTGCGCCCGTGCGGATAGACGGCGGCGTCTGTGCCGAGTCCGATCTTCACGTGCCGTGCGAGCGCGTTGCGGAACATCTTGTCGCGCGCGGCAATCGCCGCGCGTGCCTTCTGTTCGACGAGCGGCGGCAGATACAAGCCCTTCTCCATTCTCTCGCGCAAGCCCTCGCTCGCCATCAGCGTGGGCACGAGGAACGTCCCGCGCTCGCGCATCAGGTCGAGCCCCTCGTCGTCGAGGAACGTGCCGTGCTCGATGGAATCAATCCCGGCGCGAATCGCACGCTTCGCGCCCTCCGCCCCGTGCGCGTGCGCGGCGGTCTTGCGTTTCAAGGCGTGCGCCTCATCCACGAGGGCGTCGAGTTCTGCCTGCGTCATCTGCGGCGAGCTGACGTCGTCGGTCAGGGAGAGCACGCCGCCCGTGGCGCAGACCTTGATCAAGTCCGCGCCGCGCTTGACGTTGAGGCGCACGGCGGCACGCGCCGCGTCGGGACTGTCGGCGACGGCGTCCATCATGCCGCTCTCGCGTGTGAAGAGATCGGGTCGGTATCCGGCAGACGGATCGCAGTGCCCGCCCGTCGCGCCGATGGCGCGCACCGCCGTCAACATTCTGGGTCCAACGATCGTGCCGTCGTTGATCGCGTTTCGGAGTCCCACGTCTATGAGATCGTCCGCGCCGACGTTGCGCACAGTCGTAAAGCCCGCCATCAAAGTCTTGCGCGGGAAGACAGTCGCGTCGAGCGCCTTCTCCGCGACGGTCTTTTTGAGGTTGTCCAGCTCGTCCTGCTTCCAGTCGTCAGTTGATTCTTCCGTCAGGTGCGTGTGCGCGTCAATGAAGCCGGGCAGGATCGTCGCGTCGCCGAGATCGATCACCTGCGCGCCCGCAGGCACGGGCACGTTCGCGCCGACCGACTGAATCTTGCCTCCGACGATGACGACAAACGCCGGGGAGATGAGGCGATCCGTCTTGCCGTCGAACATCCGCGCGGCTTTGACGACGACGGTCGCGGGCTGCCGTGTGTCGCGCGGCGTCTGCGCGAGCGAGAGGGAAGCGACTAACGGCAGCGCGAGCGTGAGCAGGAGCGCAAAGATTTTTTTCATGTTGGTTCTCCGTTGAAGTGGTGGGGCAAAGCTGCTGATCGAAAGTTGAGCTGGCATCAGGCGTCTTGCCCCGCGTCCCGCATCTCCTCGTGCCAGCAGCGCACGCACCAGCGATGGCGCGCGACGCGCTCGTCGAGTTTGAAGTGCACCGAGGCGGGCAGACGGCGCACGACCTCGCGCTGCTCGCCGTCGAGCTCGCTCCACGCGCGCATTCTCTCGACTCCGCAGCGCGGGCACGCCTCGCGCGATCCGTCGTGTGTGGTGTCGTCGGTCATAGGATTCTCTTAATGGCGCAGCTTCAGTCGGTAGAGCGTGAAGCGTCCGAGATGCTCGCCCGCGTCGCGCTCGTACCAGCGGTCGAGGTTCGACAGCTCGCCGTGATCGTAGTCGTAAACGAGCAGGTACGCGAGCGCGTGGCTCGTGGTGCGCTCGCGGTCGAACGATGCCGCGAAGTCTGCGTAGCGTTGCAGCGCAAGCATCGTCTCCTCCGGCGTCACGGGCTGCCAGTCGCGGCGTAAGTTCGGGTTGATGCGCTCCGAGCCGAGGAGCAGCCCGACGTAATACTTGGTTTTGCGGTCGAGGGTTTCGTAGTCGCGCCCCTCGGCGGCGGAAAGATCGACGCCCGAATAGTAAAGGTGCATGAGAAGGCGCGTGCGCTCATCCTCCACCGATGCGCCGGAGAAGACCGCCGTGTGCAAAGACCATAGCACCGGCTGCGGCGCGGCTGTCGGGAGCAGGTCTTCGACCGAGGGCGTCGGCGAGAAGACCGTGGAGTCTGTGTCAGTGCCATCCCGCCCCTGCGTGGCGAGTTCACGCAGCCGCACGACCGCCGCCGCCATGTCGTCCTGAACACGGAAAAAGACCATCGACTGTCGCGCCCAGAGCGCCGTGTCAATCGTCGCCCAGCCATAGGCAAAGAGCGCGGCGGCGAGCAGCATGGGGAGTCGGAAAGGTTGCGCGCGCACAAGCCGCGCTGTCAAGACGATGGCGAGCAGCGCGCAGTAGTTGGCGATGAACACGTCGTAGTGTAGCGGCTGTAGGGAGCGACCCGTCACGATCTGCTGGTTGAAGAGTGCGAGCGGCAGGAGCGCGAACGACGCGGCGAAGATGAAGACAGGGTTCTCCACCGCGACCACGCGCCGTCGCCATGCCGCCCACACGAGCGCGAGCAGCACACTGTAGCCAATCAATTCCGGTACGCGGAAGAGATCGGGCGCGTGCGTGCGCTCCAACGCCTGCACGCTCTCCATCGTCGCGGCGCGGTGCGCGAGCAGGTAGGCGTAGGGCGCGAGCGCGAGCAAGGCGGGCGCGGCTACGAGCACGAAAAGTTTCAGACTCGCGCGTCGCTCCGTGGGTCGCGCGGCGAGCCACAACGCAGCGAGGCAGGCGAGCCACGCGACGGCGGCAGTCCACAGGTAGAAGTAGGAGAAGACGAGCGCGGCGAGGACGAGACCTGCGCCAAGCGCCGCGACGTAAGACGCGCGCGACGTGCGCGTCGTGAGCGCGCGCCACGTGAGCGCGCAGAAGAGGAAGAAGAGGGGGAAGGGAAACGCGGGTTGATAGCGGCGCAGGAAGGGCATGTGACGGAAGCGCACGGCGGCGAGATGCGGCGCGACCCAGATGCTGCCGTAGCTCGTGGCGAGCGAGCCGAGACAGAGGACGAAGAGAGCGCCTGCGGCGGCGAGCCATGGGTCGCCCGTCAGATCGTGAATCAGCCGGAAGAGAACGAGCGCGGACAAGGCGGCGCAAGCGCAGAGGAGCAGAAAGAAGCAGGCGTCGGTCTTAAGCCGCAGCAGCCGCGCCGTGAGTGCAAGCGCGTAAGCGGGCACAAACTGGATCGAGAAGAGCGACTCGGCTTGCGGCGCGTTCAGTTGGTCGTCGCGCCCCGTATAAGGGTCGTTGCGGCGCGGTCGTCCGTCGGCAAGCGCGTTGACGTAAGCGGCGTAGGCGCGCTCGTCCGTTGTGAAGTAGGCGAACGAGCCGTTCCAACTTCTGCCGAGCTTGAAGCAGGCGTAGAGCTGCGGGGCGACGGCGAGCAGCAGGGTCGCCGCCGCGACCGAGAGGGCGAGCAGTCGCCGCGCGCGCGCGCCGTCGGTTGGCAGTTGAGACTTCCCCGGCATCGGCGATCTCTGCACGGCTAGGATTTGAATTTGAGTCTTGACGCTCGCACAAGTTAATATCGCCGCTGTCTTAACACAAACGCCCGCAAACAGAAAGTTCGTTCGCACGATGAACAAGCACACCCGCCGCTTCGCCCTCGTCGCCCTCTGTCTCGCCGCGCTCTCAACTCTCGCGCACGCGCAACGCGACGACTCGCGCTTCGACTTCTACGCGCGCGGTCCCTACCGCGAGAGTGTCCCGCGACCACAAGCCGTCACGCACTTCGACGTAGGCGCGTTCCACACGAACTACGCGACGATGGAGCGCTGGCTCGACCGCGTGGCGCAAGCCGCGAGCGACCGCGTGCGCGTGACAGACATCGGCGAGACGAACGAGCATCGCATGATGCACGTCGTCGTCCTGACCGCGCCGGAGAACTTGCGACGCATAGACGAGATCAAAGGCAACATCAAAAAACTCTCCGACCCGCGCGGGCTCTCGGCTGACGAAGCGAAACGCATCACGGATGCGACGCCCATCGTCGTGTGGCTCGCCTACACGATCCACGGCAACGAGTCGGCGTCGTTCGAGGCGATGATGCAGGTCGTCTATCAACTCGCCGCGTCGGACGAGCCCACGACTTTGGACATTTTGAAGAACACGGTCGTCCTCGTCGTGCCGGGCGAGAACCCGGACGGGCACGAGCGGTTCGTGACGTGGTACAACTCGGTCGCGATGGGCGACGCCAACCCTCTGGCGAGCGAGCACCGCGAGCCGTGGTCTGTCTATGGGCGGCTGAATCATTACCGCTTCGATCTCAACCGCGACAATCTCGTCGCCACACAGGTTGAGAATCGAAACCTTCAGCGCGCATATCTCGACTGGAATCCGCAGGTCTCGGTCGATCATCACGGGCAGCCTTCGCAGTTCTTCTTCCCGCCCGCCGCGCTCCCTGTGAATCCAAACTTGCCGCCCGCGCAGACCGCGCGCTGGCTCGCAGAGTTCGGTCGCGCCAACTCCGCGCAGTTCGACCAGCGCAACTGGGATTACTACGTGCGCGACGTGTACGATCTTTTTTATCCCGGCTACTGGGATTCGTGGCCCGCGCTGAACGGCGCGACCGGCATGACCTACGAGACCGACGGCGGCGGCACGAAGGGCTACAACTGGCGTCGCGACGACGACACCGTCGTGACCTTGCGCTCCGGCATCGCCAAACATTTCGTCGCATCTTTGACGACACTCGAAACAGCCGCGCGCAACC
>JAVXVR010000003.1:0-8958 GCA_032230165.1 Acidobacteriota bacterium
GCCTCGATCATCGCGACGAGACCTTTCGTCTCGACCATTCCGAGTGCTTCCTGTGGCATCTAGTTTCTGCTCCTGTCTTCGTTAGTCGTAAATCTGAATACGATTTGCGTTTAAGATTTCAGTCGTGTCGCCTGAGACAATAGCTCAATTAGCTCCTCGCGCGTCAAGCTGACTTTGCCCGCGCCGTTCCCCGTCGCATTAGTTGGCGCGCGCGAAGCCGGCGCGTCTGGTCGCTCACCCGTAGGGCAAGTGATCCGCGTCTCGTGCAAATAGCCGCACGCCTGACAGCGCGCGCGCTCGTCCAGATAGCCAGCCTTCTCGCGGACGTTGATCAGCTTCTCAATCGCGTCCGGCGGAAGATTCTTCGAGCCGCCGAGCGCGCGCGCGAGGATCGCTATGCGTGCCGTGTGCTCCAGAGTTTCCAGACGGTCGAACGCCTGCCACACGTCCGCGCCGTAGGCGACCGCGCCGTGATTCGCCATCAAGAGCGCGTTGTGATGCTTGACGAGCGGGCGCATCGCGTCGGTCAACTCGTCCGTCGAAGGCGTGCCGTACTCCGCGAGCGGCACGCAGCCCAGAGTTAAAATCACTTCCGAGAGGATCGGCTGATCAATCGCCAGCCCCGCGACGGCGAACGCGGAGCCATGCGGCGGATGAGCATGACAGACTGCACGCACGTCCGAACGCTCGCGGTAGATCAACAGATGCATCGCCAGCTCCGACGAGACGCGACGGTCGTCGAGCGGCTTGCCTTCAAGGTTCGTCACGCAGAGTGAGTCCTCGGTCATGCGCCCCTTGCAGGTCTGCGTCGGCGTGGCGAGGACGCGATTGTCGTCGAGGCGCACGCTCACGTTGCCGTCCGAAGAGACGACGTAGCCGCGCTCGTACAACAAAGTTCCCACGCGCACGATCTCGCGCCGCGCGTCCTGCTCATTCATAGACAACCCGCCAGCCCTCAGACTCTCTCGCGCCTTCTACCGAAACTATCCCGACATTTAAGCCTATTGGAAGAAGAATGTGCCCTCCTTGGCAGCGACCGTCGTCAAGCAGATCGTTGCCGCAGGCGCACGCAGCGATACCTTCATAAGTTAAATCCACGGTCGCGGCAAGCGGGCGGGCGTCTTCCGTCGGAGGAATGAACTTTATGCACCAAGCGGCGTCCGTTGCCGAGGTCACCAAATCTACCGGCAGCGACTCCGATAGTGGAAGAACCTGAGAGACCTTGCCATCCGCGCCGAACTTGGCGCGGAGTTGAACGACTTGAAGTTCGCTAGTGCCGTGGGAAACAAACGGACGAGGTAAAGTCGGGCGAGACTTTACGATCAGCCACGTGCGGCTGTACGAGACGGGCGTAGAAGAGGCGCGCACCTTGCCGCCCTCGTAAACGCCTCCGTAAGCTACCCCCTCGCGAAAGTGGCGATGGTGGGGTCGGTGCTTGAGCAAGCCGCCGAGCGACACGCCGACGATCAGCGTCAACAGAAACGGCAAAGCTCGTTTAAGAAATCGCATCGCGTCTCACCTCTCCTGTGCCGCCTGCTCATCTTCCAACTTTTCGACGCGCGAGCGCACGTCAATCGAATCGTGGATCAAGGTTCTGAACTGCCGGTTGAACGTGGTCAACTCCTTCTCAATTCCCGTCAGACGCTGCTGCACGCCCTCCCAGATGGGGCGAGTGTCATGTAGCTGCGCGTCAACTTTGTCTTCGAGTGAGGTCAGCCGTGCTTCAACTGAAGCGACACGGTTCTCAAGTGAACTCATGCGCGTATTCAACTGCGCAAACTCCTGATGCATGGCGGCGAATTCGGCGAGCACGCGCTCCTCGAAAGAGCCGGGCATGTTTCTCGTGAGGTCTTCGCTCATGGCGATTCCTTTCTGTGCGTCGGTCGCGGCGCGGCTTTCTTGTCGCGGCGCGAGCCTGCTTCGTAGGTGAGTACGTTGCGCGCATTCGTCACGTTCGCGCTGCGCGGGCGCGCGAGGTGGTAGGAGAGCGATTCGAGCGAGATGGTCAGGTCAACATTCTTAACTTTGACGCCGGGGCGCGCGTTCAAGTGCGCGGGCGCGAAATTCAGCACGGCACGGACTCCCGCCGACATCAGTTGATTCAATACGCGCTGCGCGGCGCGCGCGGGCACGGCGATGACGGCAACGTCGATGCGCTCCTCGCGCACGACGCGCGCGATCTCCCCGGCGTCGTAAACCTTCACGCGCGCGTCGCCGATCTTGCGCCCGATCTTCTCCGGGTCGTTGTCGAAGAGCGCGGCGACCGTGAAGTTCGAGGCGCGGAAGCCCCTGTAGTTGGCGAGCGCGCTCCCAAGATTCCCTGCGCCGATGACCGCGACGCGGCGTGCCGTGTCAAGCCCCAGGATTTTCGTCAGGTGCTCGCGCAATTCATCCACCGAGTAGCCGACGCCGCGTGTGCCGAACTCGCCGAACTGCGCGAGGTCTTTCCTGATCTGCGCGGAGTTGAGGCGGAACTGTTCGGCGAGCGCGCGCGACGAGACGGTCTTGACGCCCGCGTCCGCCAGTTTGTTCAGGCAGCGCAAGTACACGCTCAAGCGGCTCGTCGTCAGCTCTGAGATTTTCTCGGACTTCATCGCGCTCATGTTTCCGATTGGTCTGACGCGAGTATAGCGCGTGCCGTGCCGACGCGGAAGCAGACACCTGACGACCCCGCCTCGATTCTAAGGTCACGCGCCGTTCGCGGCTCGGCACACATTGGCGGTCGCAAGCCTTCGCTCCTGTCAGCGCGTCAAGTCAAATTAACTGCCTCGACTTTCACCCTGACCGGGGGTTTGGCGAATCGTGTCCCGTGCTGTTGAAGCACATTCCTGCAATTCGTCTCTAAACCCGTCTCCCGTGTAAGTCGCTCCTCGCGGCACGACCATTGCCAACACGTCGCGTGCGCCATTTGCGCTTCGGCATCAAGCTCCAAGCAATCCTATGCCGCCCGTTGACAAAGACTCCAAGGAGTTACCCTTCGATCATGGCTACTCCGTAACCGCGCCACGTTCCGGTGACGAAGTAGTCCCCTTGCAATCTCTCAGGTCGAAGCAATCATGTTTCAAACAGCCCACCACACATTCGGACAAGGCAGCGCCGGGTTGCCGTCCTTTTTCCCCGCCGACGGGAAGACGCCGCGCCTTAGCGCGCTGGCGGGCGGGACTGAGGCGGAAGTCATCGCCTTCCTCTCGCATCGTCCCCTCCACACCTTTAACCTGCTCGGCTTCATCCTCGACAACGGGCTTGAGAGCCCGCGCAACCGCGGCACGTTCTACGCCTACCGCGATGAGGCGGGTCGGCTCGAAGGCATCGCCCTCATCGGGCACGTGACACTCTTCGAGACGCACACGCAGCGTTCGGCGGCGGCGTTCGCGCGCCTCGCACGCGGCTGCGCGAGCAAGCACATCATGCTCGGCGAGCAAGAGAAGGTCGCGCGTTTCTGGAGCCACTACGCACAGGGGACTCAGCCGGCGCGTCTCGCCTATCGCGAGCTGCTGCTCGAAATTCGCGGTCGCACGCAGGCGTGCGAAGAGGTGCGCGGTCTGCGTCGTGCCACGCTCGAAGACCTCGAACTCGTCATGCCCGTGCAGGCGCAACTCGCCTTCGAGGAGAGCCAGATCAATCCGCTTGAGCGCGACCCCGCGGGCTTCCGCGAACGCTGCGCGCGGCGCATCGAGCAGGGTCGGACGTGGGTGTGGATCGAGGGCGGGCGTTTGATCTTCAAAGCCGACATTCTCAACCAGACTTCGGAAGTCACCTATCTCGAAGGCGTCTGGGTCAACCCGCAGGATCGCGGCAAGGGTCTGGGCTTGCGCTGCATGTCGCAGCTCGGTCGCACGCTCCTGCGCCGCACGCGCTCGATGACCCTCTTCGTCAACGAGAACAATCAAGAGGCACTGGACTTCTACCGCAAGGCGGGCTACCAGACCAGAGGCTGCTACGACACGATCTTCTTCTAAGACAGTTAGGCGACGCGCTCTCGCGCCGTCAAGATTAACTAAGTAAAGATTAACTAAGTCAGGCGGCGACCCGTGTGAGAAGCAGGTCGCCGCCTTTCCGTCTTTCGCCACGCTACGTTTCGCGCTGCCTTCGCCTTTCGGCGCGGCGCGTGGCGCGTTGCCGAACGCCTCCCGTTAATCTAAAATTCTCGCCGCACAGTACAGAGGCGCTCCCGAAATCCCTTCTCTCGAAACGCGACACACAAAGAATGATCGCACACCTTTCCGGCACACTTCTGGCGAAGCACGCCACCAGTGTCATCCTTGATGTCGGCGGCGTCGGCTACGAAGTCACGATCCCCGTGACGACCTTCTACGATCTGGAAGAGCCGGGCGCGCAAGTCCAACTCCGCATCTACACGCACGTCCGCGAAGAAGCCCTGCAACTCTACGGCTTCCGCACGGCGCGCGAGCGAGAGTTGTTCACGCAGCTCATTAGCGTGAGCGGCATCGGACCCAAGTCAGCCATCGCCATGCTCTCAGGCATGAGCGCCGACGAGATCATCACGGCGATCCGCACGAACAACCTCGCGCGCCTGACCTCCATTCCCGGACTCGGCAAGAAGACCGCCGAGCGACTCGTCATCGAGCTGCGCGACAAGATGACGAAGCTCTCCTCGCCCGAACTCGAAGAGCAACTCGCCGCGCGCGCTTCCGGCGCTGCTCCCAGCGACGATACGCTGCGCGAGGACTCGCTCTCCGCGCTCGTCAACCTCGGCTACCAGCGCGCCGCCGCCGAAAAGGCGGTCACGCACGCCATGCAGGAGGGCGGCGATCTCTCCGTCGAGCTACTGCTGCGCCGTAGTCTGCGCACGCTGTCAAAAGGCTGATGACGGAAGAAGCCAACAAGCAGATCGTGCTCGATTACGTTGACGCCTTTAACCGCGGCGACATCGAGAGGCTGCGCCAACTATTCGCCGAGGACGCGCTCATTTACGGCGTGTTCGGCTGGGGCGGGATGGATGAAGTTGTTCCCATCTGGCGCGAGATTCGTCAGGCGTTCGCCATCGAGCTTCGGGTCGAGGCGATGATCGCGGAGGGCGACACGGTCGCGGTTCGCTACGTCGAGCGCGGCGCGTCCGTCGGATCGTTTCGCGGCGGTCAAGTTACCGGTCGCTCGTTCGAGGTGGTCGCGATGGAGTGGTTCATCATTAAAGACGGTCGCATCCAACGCCGCTGGGGTGCACGCGACTTTGCCTCACAGTCGCGCCAGATGGGACTCCCCATCGCTTAGACGAAACTTTCATGTCCGAACTTGAACCAGCCAACAACCGCGACGGCGGCACACTCGACGACGAGCAGAAGTTCGAGCTGTCGCTCCGCCCCGCGCGGCTCGCCGAGTACATCGGGCAGCGCAAGGCGACGGACAACCTGCGCGTCTTCATCCGCGCGGCGGCGGGGCGTCGCGAGGCGCTCGATCACGTGCTGCTCACGGGTCCCCCCGGCTTAGGAAAGACGACGCTCGCCAACATTATCGCCAACGAGATGGGCGCGGAGATACGCTCGACGGCAGGTCCCGTCATCGAGAAGGCTGGCGACTTAGCCGCGCTCTTGACGAATCTGCAAGAGGGCGACGTACTCTTCATTGACGAGATTCACCGCTTGAGTCCCGCCATCGAAGAGGTCTTGTATCCGGCGATGGAGGACTACCAGCTTGACCTGATGATCGGGCAAGGGACTGCCGCGCGCTCGATCAAATTAGACTTGCCAAAATTTACGCTCATCGGTGCGACGACGCGCGCGGGGTTGATTACCGCGCCCCTTCGCGGTCGCTTCGGCATCGTCTTCCACTTAGATTTTTACAAGCAGGAAGAGTTGGAGCTGATCGTCACGCGCTCGGCGGACATCCTCGGCACGCAGGTTGACGAGGGAGGCGCACGCGAGATCGCGCGGCGGGCGCGGGGCACGCCGCGCATCGCGAACAGATTGCTGCGCCGCGTGCGCGACTTTGCGGAAGTAGAGCATGAGGGGCGCGTCACGCTGGAAGTGGCGAGCGGCGCGCTCGACCGGATGGAAGTGGATACGTTCGGCTTGGACGAAGTTGATCGCAAATTGCTCTTAACGATCATCGAAAAATTCGGCGGCGGTCCCGTCGGGCTCGGCACGATCTCTGCGGCAATCAACGAAGAGAGAGACTCCATCGAAGAGATCATCGAGCCGTACCTGATCCAGATCGGTTTCCTCAACCGCACGCCGCGCGGTCGCATGGCGACGCGCCTCGCCTACGAGCATTTCGGCATCAACCCGCCCGCGTCCATCCCCGGTCTCTTTAACTGATCGCCCCGCGTCACCTGCTGACCCCGCACGCGCCCTGACGCGCGATTCGCGTGTCGCACGACTGTCGCCGACCGCGCAGATTCGTGTATCCTCTGCCTTGAAAATCGTACCGCGCGCGCCGGATGCTTGGATGAGCGCGCGATTAACTTTTCGGGGTCACGCCATGAGCGAGAGAGTAGGTCTGCCGCTCGTCTTCGTCGCGGTCGGCGTCTTGTTTGTCGCGCTCGGCATCCCGCTCTGGCGCGGGCGCGTCAGACCAAACTTCTGGTACGGCTGCCGAACGCGCAAGACCCTCTCCGACGAGAGAGTCTGGTACGCCGTCAACCGCGTGACGGGGCGCGACCTGATCATTGCGGGCGCGGCGATTACAGCCTGTGCCCTCTGCGTGCTCCTCTTCGCGCGCGACGCGAACACGACCGCGACGAGCGTCGTCATGCTCTGTGTCACGCTCGGAGGGGTCGGCGCGATGGCGTTTCACAGTTTGAAGGTTTCGAGCCGGATGTGAGGTTCGCGGCGGGAGGTTCGTCGCAGACGATTTCGAGGCGTTATGTGGAAGCGGCTTAGGACATTTCAGCGTTACCACTTCGGCGTGCGCAACCGCGCGCCGTGGCTCTCGATCTTCAGCCACACGCTCCACCAGTTCCACGAAAACGATCTCTTCACGCCCGCCGCCGCGATGAGCTACTTCGGACTCCTCACGCTCTTTCCCCTGCTGCTCGTCCTGCTCTCGCTCTCGAACCACTTCGACTTCGGCAACGAGATGCTGCGCCGCGCCGTCGAGGTCTATCCCGGCTCGCGCGAGTTTTTGCGCTCGACCGTGCGCTCGCTGGAAAACGTCTCGACAGGCGTCATCATCACCTGCATCATCGTCACGCTCTGGGCGGGCTCGTGGGTCTTCAACGTCGTCGAGCGCGCCATCAACCGGCTGTGGGGCACGCGCCCGCGTGCGATGCTCAGAGGTCGGGGCTTGACGCTCGCGATGATCGGCGGCGTCGGCACTCTGCTCGCCGTCTCGATCTTCCTCACGTCGCTCCTCGTCTCGCTGCGCGAGTTCGCCTCGCGTTTGACCCCGCGACAGCTCGAACATTATTCGTGGCTCGCCTTCATCGGCGACGGCGCATGGCAGATCGTCTTCGCGGTGGTGAGCGTGCTTGTCACCGTCACGCTCTTCACGTTCGTCTATCGCGTCATGCCGAACGGTCGCGTCACGCTGCGCGACTCGATTCCGGGCGCGGTCGTGGCGGGGCTCTTGTGGGAGTCGGCGAAGTACATCTTCGCCGTGAGCCTCCACTATTTTCACTACGATCAGATTTACGGCTCGGTCGGCGCGGTCGTCGCCGTGCTCACGTGGTCTTACGTCTCAAGTCTCATCCTGCTCTTCGGCGTGCAACTCTCAGTCGTCTTCCACCAGGAGACCTCGACGACGCACGAGGAAATTACCACACAGCCAGCACCGAGCGACTCGACCGTCTCAACCGCGCACTGACCCGCGCCGCAGACTTATCCCCGTGCTCATCTCCGAATTTGACTACGAGCTGCCCGAAGAGTTAATCGCGCAACACCCCGCGCCACAGCGCGACGCCTCGCGGATGCTCGTCGTGGATCGCGCGCGCGGGACTTGGCGCGACGCCGCGTTCGCCGAACTCCCGACAGAGCTTGTGGCGGGTGACGTGCTCGTCGTCAATAACACGCGCGTCTTTCCCGCGCGCCTCGCGGGACGGCGCGAGCCTTCGGGCGGTCAGGTCGAGCTGCTTCTGATTGAAGAGCGCGAGCCGCTTCTGTGGGACGCGCTCGCGCGCCCGGCGCGCAGACTCGCGCGCGGGCAACAAATCTCCTTCGGCGATGGGCGTTTGCGCGCAGAGGTCGTCGAGGAGCACGAAGACGGACGGCGCACGGTGCGCTTCTCTTGCGCGGGCGACTTCGACGCGCTCGTCGAACAGACGGGGCGGATGCCGCTGCCGCCTTACATCAAGCGCGAGCGTTTGGAAGAAGACGACGCGCGGGACGGCGAAGATCGAGAGCGCTACCAGACCGTCTATGCCACGACGCGCGGGGCAATCGCCGCGCCCACCGCTGGGCTGCACTTCACGCCGCGCGTCCTCGACGAGATCAGATCGCGCGGCGTCCGCGTCGCGGAGATAACTTTGCACGTCGGCTACGGCACGTTCGCTCCCGTGCGCGTCGAAGACTTGAGCGGGCACGCGGTTGAGCCTGAGCGTTTCGAGATCGGCGACGACGCGGCGCAAGCGATCAACGAAGCGCGCGCGGGCGGGCGGCGCATCGTCGCGGTGGGGACGACCAGCGTGCGCGCGCTCGAATCGGCGTCGGACGAGAGGGGCACGGTGCGCGCGGGTCGTGGGCTCGCCCGTCTCACCATCACGCCGGGCTACGAGTTCAAAACCGTCGGCGCGATGCTCACCAACTTCCACCTGCCGCGTTCGTCTTTGCTCGTCCTCGTCGCGGCGTTCGCTGGTCGCGACCTCGTGCTCGCAGCCTACCGCCACGCCGTCGCCGCGCGCTACCGCTTCTACAGCTACGGCGACTGTATGCTGATCAAATAAAGTGACAAGTGACAAGTGACAGGTGACAAGTTAAAATCTTTGTTGTCCGGTCGCCCGTCGCTGGGGATCGTCGCTTGTCAGATCGTCTCTTGCTTGTCACTTGTCATCTGTTACTTGTCACC
>JAVXVR010000027.1:0-4072 GCA_032230165.1 Acidobacteriota bacterium
ACCGCGTTCCCACTCGCTGTCCTCGCGCACGTCAATCAATTTCGCGCCTGCGTTCGCCCTCATGCGCTCGCGCGTCTCTTCGACGGACAACTCGCGCACGCGCGTCTTCGCGTCTTCGACCAACCGCAAAAAGCCTTCGGAGTGTTTCATCACTTGTCACCTCTGTTGTGTTGTTGGGCAGAGCCGGCAGGCGGCAACTTTGCGCGCACCACTCTCAAACTTGCCGTCGGCGCGACTTCGGAGCAGTTTTCGTGCGCATGGAGTTGAGATAGAGCATACTCGGCGCGTCGGAGCGCGCGGCGACGATGTCGGGCGAGCCGTCGCCGTTGACATCGCCGAGCGCGAGACCATAGACGGTGCCCCGTCCGTCTCCGAAAGGGACGCGTGTAAACGCGCGCCCCGCCCCGTCGTTGACGAGGACTGTCCCCGGCGCTTCTAGATTTCCCAACACCACGTCTGCGTGGCCGTCGCCGTTCAGGTCGGCGATGGCAATCGAATACACAGATTCAGTCCCCACGCTGATCGGAACAGGGTCGGAAAATTTCACGCCGCCCTGATTGAAATAGATGGAAGCGCCGCCCCGCGCCTGATCGCCGATGATGATGTCCAACTTTCCGTCGCCGTCCATGTCGCCGAGGGCGACGGCGCGAGTCTCGGCGTTGGCGGGACCGAACGGATGCTTCTCGGCAAACCCGCCCCGGCGGTCGTTGATGTAGATGTAGCTCTGACCGCCGTCGCGGTGGGGGACGACTAAATCCGGCACACCGTCGCCGCTGATGTCCCCGGCGGCAATCGTCGTGGCGGATTCGGTCGAAAACGCGCGGCACGCAGGGAAACGTCCGCGCCCGTCGTTCAGACAGACGTAGTCTGCGCCGGGCTGATCCTCAATCCTGTTGGCGACGACGATGTCGGGGCGGCTGTCGCGGTTGAGATCAACCACGGTGACGTTGCGCGTGGGCCAGCTCGCGTCGCCGAACGTGCCCGCGAGGGTGAAGCGACCCTTGCCGTCGTTGAAATAGATGACCTTCTCGTCCGGTGCGTCGTTACCGACGACGAGATCGAGGTCACCGTCGCCGTCCAGATCGGCGAGCGCCGCCGTGTAGCTTCGATCCGCCCTGCCGCCGAGACTGTGCCGCAGGTTGAAGCGTCCCTTCCCGTCGTTTAAGAGGACGAGATCAACTAGCTGCCAGTGGCGACCCTTCGCCAGCACGATGTCGAGATCGCCATCGCCGTCCAGATCGCCGAGGCTCGCGTTAGCGGTGGTCTCCGCCTTCTCCTCAAGAGCGACGGCGCGTTCAAAGTTGGGGACTCTTGTGCTCGACCCCTCGGCGAACGCGAGGAGCGCAACGGCAAGAAAGATTTTGAATGGTGTCATTGCCGGGTGAAAAAAATCTTGGGAGGCATTATAATCCCCTCTTGCAATATCACCTAAAAACTTAACCGTCCGGCTCGAACGAGCGGCGCGCACGTGCACGAGTCTCTTAAGCGTCGCACGTTTTTGCGAGGAGTGAATCTTGGCGACAGAACAGTTTGACGTGACGATCATCGGCGCGGGACCCGGCGGCTACGTCGCGGCGATCCGCGGCGCGCAGTTGGGGCTCAAAGTGGCGATCATCGAAAAGGACAAACGGCTCGGCGGGACGTGCGGCTTGCGCGGCTGCATCCCGACGAAGCAGCTCCTGATGTCGGCGCACATCTACGAGCAGATGCAGCACGCCGCAGACTTCGGCGTGCAGGCGACGAGCATCCAGCTCGCCTTCGCCGACGTGCAGAAGCGCAAAGAGAAGGTCGTCGCGAAGAACTCTGCGGGCGTTTCGTTCCTGATGAAGAAAAATAAAGTCACGGTCTTCGCGGGCACGGCGAAGCTCGCGCTCCCCGGCAAAGTCGAAGTCGCGGGCGCGGACGGCGCGCAACAGACGATCGAGACGAAGAACATCATCATCGCCACTGGCTCGGTCGTGCGCCCGATTCCGGGCTTCGAGACCGACGGCAAAACGGTCGTCAACAGCGATCACATCTTAGAGTTGAAAGACGTGCCGAAGTCGCTCGTCGTGATGGGATCGGGGGCGGTCGGCGTCGAGTTCGCGTCGATCTACTCGCGCTTCGGCGCGCAGACGACCATCGTCGAATTGATGCCGCGCATGATGCCGCTCGAAGACGAGGAAGTGTCCAAAGAGATCGAGAAGGCTTTCCGCAAGCGCAAGATCAACGTGCTGACGGGGACGAAGCTTGAGAAGATGGAGAAGACCGCGAGCGGCGTGAAGGTGACGGGCAAAGACGCGAAGGGCGGCGAGGTTTCGCTCGAAGCGGAGATGCTATTGGTCGCCGTCGGTCGTATGCCGTATCTCGAAGGTCTGGGGTTGGAAGGGACGAAGATCAAAGTCGAGCGCGGCAGCGTGCAGGTCGATGAATTTTGTCGCACGGGCGAGCCGAACGTCTTCGCCATCGGCGACGTGATCCCGACGCCTTGGCTCGCGCACCTCGCGTCGAAAGAGGGCATCCTCGTCGTCGAGCAGATCGCTGGACAAAAGCCCCAGCCGTTGAACCTCCGGCAAGTGCCTTCGTGCACCTACTGCGATCCGGAAGTCGCCTCGGTCGGCTTGACGGAAGCCAAGGCGCGCGAGGAAGGTTACGACGTGAAGGTCGGAAAATTTCCCTTCTCGGCTTCGGGCAAGGCGCGCATCCTCGGCGAGGAGGAGGGCTTCGTCAAGATCGTCGCCGACAAAAAGTACGACGAGATACTCGGCGCGCACATCATCGGACCGCACGCCACGGAGATCATCCATGAGTGCATCGTCGCGATGCATCTGGAATCCACGGCGGACGAACTAGGTCGCACGATCCACGCGCACCCGACCGTCTCCGAAGCCGTCATGGAAGCCGCCGAGGGCATCCACGATCAGACGATACATTTTTAGGAGCAGTCAGCGTTCAGCATTCTGCACTCAGCAAAACAAATCTGCTGGCTGAATGCTGAGCGCTGAATGCTGAATGCTTTTTTATGGCAACTGAGACGAAACAAAAAACCTCGCGCGTCGCGTCGAAGCAGGCGCGGGGCAAGGACGCAAAGGCTGCGGCGGGCTCGAACGGCGTTGAGACAAACGGCGCGGGCGCGAGTCGTCTGCCGAACGTTGTGGGGAGCTATCAGCTTCCCGCAGAGGACGCGATCTGCCGGACGGAGACGACGCTCAATAACGAGCAGATGCTTGAGCTTTATCGATACTTGTTGCTCACGCGGCTCGTCGAAGAAAAACTCGTCGCGCTCTACCGGCAGACGAAAGTCGTCGGCGGTGTGTTCCGCTCGCTCGGACAGGAGGCGACCGCCGTCGGTACGGCTTACGCGCTCAAGCCTACTGATTTCATCGCGCCTTTGATACGCGATCTTGGCGCGGTGCTGGTTAAAGGCATCCGCCCGCGCGAAATTTTCGCGCAGTACATGGCGAAGGCTTGGGGACCTTCGGAGGGGCGTGACCTCAACATACACTTCGGCGACATGTCGCGCGGCTTCGTCGGACCCATCTCGCACCTCGGCGACATGATTCCCGTCATGACAGGGATCGTGCTCGGCGCGCGAATGCAAAAGAAAGATTCGGTCGCCATCGCGTACATCGGCGACGGTGGCATGAGCACGGGCGCGTTCCACGAGGGGCTGAACTTCGCCGCCGTGCAACGGCTTCCGCTCGTCGTCGTCGCTGAGTACAACCACTATGCTTACTCAACGCCCACACGCTTGCAGACGGCGGTCGAGAACCTTGCGGACAAAGCCGCCGGTTACAACATTCCCGGCTACATCGTTGACGGAAACGACGTCGTCGCCTGCTACGAAGTGACGCGCGAGGCGGTCGAGTTCGCGCGCGGGGGCGGGGGCGCGGTGCTGATCGAAGCGAAGACTTACCGGCGCAAAGGTCACGCCGAGCACGACGATCAACGCTACCTGCCCGAAGGCGAACTGGAAATCTGGGAGAAGCGCGACCCAGTGGATCGCTTCACGCGCCACTTGCTCAAGCAGAGCGTTGCCACACAAGAAAAGCTCGATGAGATCGCCGGTGAAGTGCGGCGCGTAGTTGAGGAG
>JAVXVR010000060.1:0-4231 GCA_032230165.1 Acidobacteriota bacterium
TATCGTCGCCAAGCAGCGCAATGGTCCGACGGGCACGATCAAGCTCGCGTTCCTCAAAGAGTTTACGAGGTTTGAGAACATGTGGCGCGAGTAGCGCACGATCAACCTTTGAAACCTGAACGGGCGATTGTCATCCGAGTTTGACAGTCGCCCGTTTCATGTCGCACGCTTCGGCGCGGTAAGCGTGTCAACTAAATTGCCGGATCGAGATCAAATGTTCGACAACGAAAAGCAATCGGACGGGGCGCGCGATTCGCTCGCAGGTCGTCCGACGTGGGCGGAGATCGATCTGGACGCGCTCGCGTCGAACTTCCAAGAGGTGCGCCGCGTCGCGGGCGAGGGCGTGCAGGTGATGTGCGTCGTGAAGGCTGACGCTTACGGGCACGGCGCGGTTCATTGCGCGTTGAGGCTCGAACGCGAAGGTGCAGACTGGTTTGCCGTCGCGCTGCCGGAAGAAGGCTTGGAGCTGCGCGGGGCGGGCATCACGCGCCCCGTCCTGTGTCTCGAAGGTTTCTGGGAGGGGCAAGCTGCGCTCTGCGTCAGGGAGCGGCTCACACCGATCATCTTCCGGCTCGACATCGCCGAACAACTCGACCGCGCGGCGCGAGAGGCGGGCACGGTCGCCGACGTGCACGTTAAGATCGACACCGGCATGAACCGTCTCGGCGTGCGCGCAGACGACGCAACGGAGTTCGCCGCGCGAATGTGCGATTACCACAACCTGCGCGTCGGCGGCTTGCTTACGCACTTCGCCTCGGCGGACGAGGCGGAGGCTGTTGGGTTCACGCGCGGACAGACGGCGCGCTTCGCGGTGGCGGTCGAGACGTTCCGCGCGCACGGGCACGAGCCGACGGTCGAGCATTTGTCGAACTCCGCGGCGACGTTCGCGCGCGTTGCGCCACGCGCCGCGATGGTCAGACCGGGCGGTGTGCTCTACGGACTCTGGCGCGACGTGCTGCGACCACAAACAGAGCCGCCTCAGCTTCGACCCGTGATGACTCTGCGCTCGCGCATCACGCTCTTAAAACACGTGCACGCGGGCGAAACCTTGGGCTACGGTCGCACACACAGGCTCACGCGCGAGAGTCTGATCGCGACGCTGCCCATTGGCTATGCCGACGGTTACCGCCGCGCTCTCTCGAATCGCGGGCGCGTCATCGTGCGCGGTTGCTTCGCTCCCGTGGTCGGTCGCGTTTCGATGGACTTAACGATCATAGACGTGACCGACATTCCATCCGTCGCACAGGACGACTTAGCGACGCTCATCGGCACGGACGGAGAGCTTTCAATCACCGCCGAAGAGTTGGCGCGCGACGCGGGCACGATCTCATACGAGATCACCTGCGGAGTGGGCGCGCGCGTGCCCCGGAGTTTCAAGTCCCAAGTTGAAAGTTGAAAGTTCAAAGCCCGACGTGAGATTCGGCGAACCCACGTCGTTCAGTCGCGCTAAGACTTTGAACTTTAAACTTGGAACTTTGAACTTTTATCGCAGCGTGAAGTTGTAGCTGATCACGCCTGAGATTTTGACGGGCTGACCGTTGAGCTGCGTCGGCGTGAAGCGCGCTTGAAGCGCGGCGAGGCGCGCCGCTTCGCGTAGCATGACGGGTCCGTTCGTCGCCGTCGCGGAGATGACGCGACCCTGCTCGTCCACGAGAATCTCTACCGACACCGTCCCCTGTATGCGCGCGACAATCGCGAGTTGTGGGTAGGGCGGCACGGGCTTGCTCACGATCTTGCTGGAGATGAGATGGCTCAGCATCAACGGACGTGCTGGCGTCGGCGCGGGCGTGGGCTTAACAACTTCGGGCGGTCGCACGTCATCCGTCTCTATGACGACATGTGGGCGCGAGTTCCCGCCAACCGGCGCACCTCCCTCATCACCGCCGGGGTTGCCGGGACCGGCAACGCCGATGTTACGAGGGTCAATGTCAACTGGTCCGGGTACCACGAATCCCGGAGGTAGAGGCTTGACGGCGCTGTATGTTGTTGAGATCGGCGGCGGAGTGCGCGGCGGCGTGTTGAGATCGAGGACGAAGTCTTTGCGTACCGGCACTTCGCCCCCTGTCGCATGGCTGGGGTGGGCGGGCGTGTGCTCGACCGTTTGGGTCGCGGCAGGTAAAGCCCAAGGCGGCAGCATCGTGACCTCGTAGTTCTGCTCGTCGAGATGAGCGTTGTAAGCGTAAACGCTGGCGACGCCCGCGAAGGCGACGAGCACGCCGTAGAGCGCGAGCGTGCCGAGGAAGAAGCGACCCCTGCGCGCCAAATCCTGGCGGTGCGAGGCGGATTCGATCAGGTTCTGAAACATCTTTTCGTGTCCTCTCTTGGTTCCGGTGCCCGTGGGTTTCAAGGAGCGGACGTTGTGTTAGACTCCCGCCACGCGCGGCTTGTTCCCGAAAGCCACGCAGGAATTCTCGCAGTCGGCAGACGGACTTATGCGCGGCGGCGGCTCACGGTCGCGCGTAAGGTGCAAAGGTCATCCTTCGTTCTACGGTCTTCAATCTCGAACGGACAAGAGGAGACACTCAATGGCTCAACAGCAAGCCCCCACGGCGCAAGGCGTGACGGACGCACCGGAAGAACTCAACCCTTTCAAGATCGCGCAGCAGCAGTTCGACCGCGCCGCCGACTGTCTCGAGCTTGACGACTCGATGCGGGAGGTTCTCAAGCACACGAAGCGGCAACTCGTCGTCTCGATCCCGGTCAAGATGGATGGCGGCAACGTGAAAGTCTTCGAGGGCTATCGCGTCCAGCACAACATCGCGCGCGGTCCCGCCAAGGGCGGCATACGCTTCCACCCGAACGTCTCGCTCGACGAGGTGAAGGCGCTCGCTTCGTGGATGACGTGGAAGTGCGCGACCGTCGGTATCCCTTACGGCGGTGGCAAGGGCGGCGTCATCTGCGATCCCAAATCCATGTCGCAGGGCGAACTCGAACGGCTCACGCGCCGCTACGCCTTTGAGATTGCGCCGATCATCGGACCCGACCGCGACATCCCCGCGCCAGACGTCTATACCGACGAGCAGACGATGGCTTGGATCATGGACACGATCTCGATGGTGCGTGGACACACAGAGCTTGGCGTGGTGACGGGCAAGCCCCTCTCGCTCGGAGGCTCCGCCGGGCGCGGCGAGGCGACGGCGCGCGGCGCGCTCTACGCGCTGCGCGAGGCGTGTCGCGTGAAGGGCATGAGCATCAAGGACTCGCGCGTCGCCGTGCACGGCTTCGGCAACGCGGGCGCGCACGTCGCGCGTCTGGTAGCGGCGGACGGCGCGCGCGTCGTCGCCCTCGCCGACTCGCAGAGCGGCGTCGCCAACGAGCAGGGCATAGACGTGCAGGCGGCGCTCAGGCACAAGGCTGAGACGAATACGTTGAAGGGTCTTGCGAACGCCACGGAGATCGCGGGCAAAGACGTGCTCGAAGTTGATTGCGACATACTGTTGCCGTCGGCTTTGGAGAACAGCATCACGCTTGAAAACGTCGGGCGCGTGAAGGCGCAGATCATCGCGGAACTGGCGAATGGTCCGACCACGCCCGGCGCGGATCGCGTGCTCGCCGAGCGCGACGTCTTTCTCGTGCCCGACATTCTCGCCAACGCGGGCGGCGTCACCGTCAGCTATTACGAGTGGGTGCAGGATCAGTACAGCTACTTCTGGACGGAGGATCGCGTCAACGATGCGCTCGAACGATCTATGAAGATCGCCTTCGAGGCGGTCTATCAGAAGGCGCAGCAGTACCAGACCGACATGCGCACAGGGGCATACGTGCTCGCCGTCGGGCGCGTCGCCGAAGCGACCCGCGTGCGCGGCATCTTTCCGTAAGATAAAGGGATGGATATGGAAGACAAGATCATCGTTTACGAGAAGCCGACTTGAACGACGTGCCGCGAGGTGGACAAGCTGCTCCGTGAGAGCGGCGTTGATTTCGAGCGCGTCAACTACTTCATCGAGCCCGTGGGCGAGGCGAAGCTGCGCGAACTCGTCGCTAAGATGAAAATCTCTCCGCGCGGGCTGTTGCGCAAGAACGAAGCCGCCTACCGCGAACTCGATCTCGCCAACCGCGATCTCTCCGACGACGAGGCGATCAAGCTCCTCGTCGAGCGACCCGAACTATTGCAACGCCCCATCGTCGAGCGCGGCGCGCGTGCCGTGCTCGCGCGACCAGCGGAGAGGCTCAAGGAATTTCTGGACGCGACATGACATTGATCAAGGCGCGACGACTGGGAGCGCGGGCA
>JAVXVR010000005.1:0-3309 GCA_032230165.1 Acidobacteriota bacterium
CCCGCGCTGGAGGAAGCCGACGAGTTCGCCGCGTTCGTCTATCACGCCGAGCGCGCCCGCGCCGTTGCGCTTCATCAAAGCGTCGGCGTCTTCGAGCGGCGTATCGGGCGCGACGAAGTATTGCGGCGCGACGGGTCGCATCACGTCCGAGACGCGCGTCCGATGCCAACGCTCGCGCGGCAAGTTCTTCAAGTCTTCAAGCGTCAGTATCCCGTGCAGACTTTTCGCGCGCGCGACGGGGAAGGCGGCTTGACGGTGCAGTGGGAGCACCGCGTCAATGAGATGACTGACGAGCGTGTCAGGCTCGACAGAGACGGGCGCGCTCATCGCTTCCGCGACCGCGTGCGCGCCCGTCGCGCTGTAGGCTCGATAGACCGAGCGCGCCGCGTCCCACAGGAAGAGTCCGACGAGCACAGACCACAGCGCCATGAAGTAAGCCCCGTATCGCACCCCCATGTAGATGCCGTAGATGACGACGACGCCCGCGATGAACTGTCCGAACTGCGAGACGCGGCGCGTCGCCTGCTTCAACTCTCCGCCGCGATGCCAGAGGTACGCGCGCAGGACGCGACCGCCGTCGAGCGGGTAGCCGGGCAGCAGGTTGAAGATGGCGAGCATCATGTTCCCTGCGGCGATGATGGCGAAGATCGCCCAGACGATCTGCAAGTTGAAGACGAAGTACGCGACCGAGAAGATGGCGAAGGCGACAGCGGCGAAGAGGAAACTCGAAGCGGGTCCCGCCACGGCGATGCGAAACTCCGCGCGCGGGCTGTCGGGCTCGCTCTTCAGACGCGCCAGCCCGCCGAACGGGTGCAGCACGATCTCCTCGATCTCTATGCCCTCAAACTTTCCGACGAGCGCGTGCGAGAGTTCGTGACCGAAGATGGAGAGGAAGAGGAGAAAGGTTGTGATGATGCCGACGATCCACGAGCCCGCCACGCCCATCGGCGGCACGTCCCAGAAGCCACGGTAGAAGTTCTCCGCGATGAGCCACGCCGAGAGCGCGAAGACGACGAACCAGCGATAGTCGATCCTGACGGGGATGCCGAAGACCCGCGCGACTTGCACCTGCCGGTGGATAATGCTCCACAACTGCATAAAGCCGTAAACCGTAAACCGTGACGGGTGACAGGAGTCAGACCGTCTTTTGTTTGAGGTGCTTCGTCAGACCGATGATCATTCGCCCGATGCTGTCGAGCGAAGCTCTCAGTTCCCGATAAGATTTCTCGCTCAGAAAACCGAGGCGGAGCGCGATCAAAAGCTCCGTCTCAAGTTCGCTTGCGGAGCCCTGCGCGTTAGACAAAAAATGCGCGAACTCTTTGCTCGAATGACGCGCCGCGCCTTCCGCAATGTTAGCCGGGACGGATACAGCTGCTCGCCTGATCTGCGAAGTCAATCCGAACTTTTCTTCTTTCGGGAACGGGTCGGTCGTCTTATATACGCTGACAACTAGATCGACTGCCTTATTCCAAACATCAAGCTGCTCGTGAGGTCGCATAGTTTTCTCCTTACCTGTCACCTGTCACGGTTTACCTGTCACGACATTTCGAAGGCTGTCGAGTTGGCGTCGAGGAGCGACGGCTCGTTGCGCGTGACGCGGCGCAGGAGGAGCGGCGAGTCGAAGAGCTGCGTCAAGCCGTTGACGCAGGCGTGGCGTGGCTCGCTGACGACGCGTGTCACGAGGCTCGTCTCGCGGTGCAAAAATTCGCCCAAGCCTTCGAGCAGCGCGCCGCCGCCCGTCACGAGCAAGCCCCGTTCGTAAATGTCCGAGACGACTTCGGGCTGCAAGCCTGAGATCGCCTCGCGCACCCCCCCGGCGATCTTCAAAAGGATCGGCTGCGCGACCGCGTAAACTTCTTCCGCCGTCACGTCGAGCGCGCCGGGCTTGCCGGTCGTCACCTCGCGACCACGGACGTTGACTTTGCGCGCCGGGTCGGCGGGCTCTATCGCCGAGCCGAGTTCGATCTTCAACCTTTCGGCGGTGGGCGCGCCGATGTTTAGACCCCGGAAGCGTCGCAGTCGTTCCATGAGCGCCGTGTCGATGTCGTCGCTCCCCACGCGCTCTGCACGCGAGTGGATGATCATGCCGAGCGCGACGACGGCGATGTTCGTGCTCGCGCCGCCGAGATCGACGACCGCCGAGGCGCGCTTCTCCTCCACGTCAACGCCCGCGCCGATCGCTGAAGCCAAGCCCTCCTCGACCATATAGACGCGCCCGATGTGCGCGTGCTCGGCGGCGGTCAGAAGCGCGCGGTGCTCGACGTGGGTCACGCCTGAGAGGACGCTCATCACGGCGCGGCGGCTGAAGTGGGAGACGCCGCTGCGCGCCGCCGCGACGAAGTGCGAGAGCATCTTCTGCGTGGCGTCGAAGTCGGCGACGACGCCGTCCACGACCGGGCGCACGAGCGTCACCTCGCGCGCCTCGCGTCCCTCCATCTCGTGCGCCTCGCGCCCGATGGCGACGACCTCGCCCGTCAGCTTGTTGACCGCCACGACCGACGGCTCGTCCACGACCACGCCGCGCTTGCGCACGGCGATGACCGTGTTCGACGAGCCCATGTCGATCGCCATCGAGTCGGAGACGAGATCACGCAGGGTCTGGAAGTGCCAGAAGGATTTCGTCCGGCGCTTGTAGTTACGTCGCAGCATAAGAGTGTTCGGCGCGCAGCCTGAGCCGTCCTTCGATTCAAATGTTAGGGAGCGATAAGCACATATTAACACGCGACGGGGCGTGCGACGCTAGAGCAGACTCGCGCCCCGGCGCGAGAGAGATAGACTTATACGCTGATACAGCGTAAGGTCTTTAAGAACCGAGTCCGCTTACTCTCTTCTCAGCTCCTCTGGAACCCGCCAGATCACCTGAAGTCCATAGCCCGATCAGTTCAAGAGCTAATCAGGGAGAAGCTTGTCCCTTATCTTGCAGCGCATAAAGCTGAAGGGAGACGGCGACTCTTAACGGAAGCTCACCATGAAACGCATCTTTGCATCAGTAGAAGAATCTACAAGGAGATTGAATTAATTATGACGACAAATATCACGCCTCTACATGACCGTGTGATCGTGCGACGCATCGAGGAAGGCGAGCAGGTACGCGGCGGCATCATCATTCCCGACACCGCCAAGGAGAAGCCGCAGGAGGGCGAGGTCGTCGCCGTCGGCGAGGGCAAGTACAAAGAAGACGGCAAGCGCCAGTCGCTCGACGTGAAGAAGGGCGACCGCGTCCTGTTCGGCAAGTACTCGGGCTCGGAGATCAAGCTCGACGGCGAGGAGTTATTGATCATGCGCGAGGACGAAATCCTCGGCATCATC
>JAVXVR010000095.1:0-5369 GCA_032230165.1 Acidobacteriota bacterium
CGATCCGCGACGCCGCCCAGGCATCTTGAACGCAGAGGTTAGAGGTCAGAGGTTAGTTAATTCGGCTCTTGACTAACCTCTGACCTCTGATCTCTATCCTCTGCTTTTATGCGTGCAATGATTCTCGCCGCCGGGTACGGCACGCGGCTATGGCCCTTAACCATCGACCGCGCCAAGCCCGCGCTCCCCTTCATGGGGCGACCGCTCGTCGGCTACGTCGCTGAATACCTCGCGCGTTACGGCTGCCGCGATGTCGCCGTCAACCTCCACCACAGACCCGAATCCGTGCGCGCCGCGCTCGGCGACGGCAGTCGCTTCGGCGTGCGACTTAACTACGTCGAAGAGCCTGTCATTCTCGGCACGAGCGGTGCGCTCGACAATGCGCGGACATTTTTCGAGGACGAGACCTTCGTCGTCATCAACGGTAAAATAGCCACCGACATAGACCTCGCGGCGGCGCTTCGTACGCACCACGAGACCGGCGCGCTTGCCACACTCGTCTTGCGCAAGAACGCGGCGCGTGAAAAGTACAGCATGGTTGAAGTGCGCGATGGTTGTGTACTCGGATTCGGCAGTAATCCGCCTGCGTCCGATAACGTCGGAGACGCGCACAGCGTCTTGCCTCAAGGGAAGAGCAAGCCTGTTGGTGTAGGTGTTGGAGAGAGAGGGCGCGTTGCAGAGACGCCGTTGATGTTCACAGGGATTCAAGTTCTTGAGCCGCGCATCTTCGATTACATCCCGCGCGGCGTCTTTTCGCACTCGACCGTGGACGTTTACCCACAGGCAATCGCGCGCGGAGAAAAAATCGCCGCACACGTCGCCGCAGGAAAATGGTATGAGCTTTCGACCATCAGGCGTTATCTCGACACGAGTATTGCGCTCATGCGCGACGAGCGTCGCACGGTTGAAGTCGGTGAAGGCTCGTCGGTCGAGGACGGCGCGCAGGTGAGCGAGGCTGTGCTGTGGGAAAACGTGTGCGTCGAAGCGGGTGCGCGCGTGCGGCGCGCGATCCTTGGGGCGGGCGTGCGCGTCAGGGATGGTGAAGTGTTAGAGGATGTCGCGGTCGTGCGCGCTGAACTCGTCACAAGCTCTGAGCGTCCGCCGAAGGCGCTCGCGGGCGAGATGCAGGGCGATAATTTTGTCGTCAAACTCGCGCAGTGATACAATCCTCTTCGCTCCCGGATCAATCTCATTTCGACTGTCAGGGACGCGATCCTTGATCACTTTCGCGTCGCTTCAATAAACAGGCGCTTCGACCTGAGCCGCGCTGCAAATGAGTCACCCGACAAGCATCACGACCAACGCCTTTACCGCTTCCGCCCGCGAACGGATTGAAGGCTACGTCCGGCGCGCGGGCGTCGGCGCGGGTGAGATCGTCGCGCTCACGCCCGACGCCTCAACGCGCGAATACTTTCGCATCCCGTGGCGCGAAGGCACGGCTGTCGCAGCCGTCTATCCAGAGCCTTTCGACCCGGAAGTCCATCCTTTCATAGATGTGACGCGCCTCTTCGAGGCGGCGCAGTTGCCCGTCCCGTCAATCCTTGAGGTTGACGCGAGCGTGGGCGTCATCGTGCAGGAAGACCTCGGCGACCGGCAACTGCGCCGCGTCTTTGAATCAGCTTCCGAAGACGAATACGACGCTTACCTCGACCGCGCCGTCTGCATCATCGCGGACATACAGGCAGCCACGCGCCTCGCCTACGAGCGCGAATCAATCGCGAGCCGACTCGCCTTCGACGAAGCGAAACTCGCGTGGGAGCTGGACTACTTCGTCGAGCACTACTTCAAGAGCTATCGCCGCGAAGAGCTGAAGCACGGCGACGAAGCGCAGCTTCGCGCCGAGCTGAACGACGTGGCATCGGAACTATCGGCACGCCCGCGCGTGCTCTGCCATCGCGACTTTCATTCGTCGAATCTCATCGTTGACGATCAAGACCACCTGCGCGTTATCGATCATCAGGATGCGCGGATGGGTCCCGCGAGCTATGATCTCGTCTCGCTGCTTCTCGACCGGCAGACTTCCGTCCCGTCGATGGCGGAGATCAGGCAGCGCCGTCTCTTCTTTCTCGAAGAGCGCAAGAGTCGCGGGCTGGAAGAGATCGCCGCCGACGAGTTCGCGCAAGAGTTTCGCCTCATGACCGTGCAGCGTTGCCTCAAAGCCTGTGGGACTTTTTCTTACCAGAGCGGCGTGTGCGGGCGTGCGGCGGTTTACGAGCAGTTCATTCAGCCCATGCTCCTGTTCGCCTCGCAGGCGGCTGAATGGCTCAACCGTTTCCCCGTGCTGCGCGCGACCATTGCCGCGCGCGTGGGCTCGAGCGCGAGGTGAATGCGTCGGAGCGAGCATGTTGGTCAGCAAGCTTGAAATCTAGAGATGAACTTTCGAGACGAATCAGGGCAAGTCTAATTAAATGTCAACACCAGCGACGGACAGAGCGTCCCACGTTTACATCAACGAGCTTTCGCGACACGTCGGCGAAGAGGTAACTCTGCGCGGCTGGCTCTACAACCTGCGTTCGAGCGGCAAGCTCCTTTTCCCGCAACTGCGCGACGGCACAGGTCTAGTCCAGTGCGTCGTCTTCAAGAAGAACGTGCCGGAAGAGTTGTTCGAGGCGTTGAAGGGCTTGGGGCAGGAGAGCGCCATCATCATACGCGGCTCTGTGCGCGCGGACGAGCGCGCGCCGGGCGGCTTCGAGATCGACGTGACGGGCGCGGAAGTGGTGCAGGCGGTCGAGGGCTACCCGATCACGCCGAAGGAGCACGGCACGGAGTTCTTGATGGATCACCGTCACCTCTGGCTGCGCTCGCGTCGGCAGCACGCGATCCTCAAAGTGCGCCACACAATCGTCCGTGCCGTGCGCGACTTCTTAGACAACGACGGCTTCACGCTCTGCGACACGCCGATCCTCACTCCCGCCGCGTGCGAAGGGACGACGACGCTCTTCGAGGTTGATTACTTCGGCGACGATAAAGCGTACCTCTCGCAGTCGGGTCAGCTCTACAACGAGGCGACCGCCGCCGCTTTCGGGAAGGCTTACTGCTTCGGTCCCACCTTCCGCGCCGAGCGCTCAAAGACCCGTCGCCACCTAACAGAGTTCTGGATGGTCGAGCCGGAGATGGCATATGCGACGCTCGACGACGTGATGAACCTCGCCGAGCGTTTCCTTTCCGCAATCGCCGCGCGCGTGCTTGAAGAGCGGCAGGAGGAGTTGAAAATCCTTGAGCGCGACACGGCGAAGCTCGAACTGATCGTGCCGCCTTTCCCGCGCGTGCACTACGACGACGCCGTCAAGATGCTGCACGAGGGTCACGAGCGCGGCGAGTTGGAAAGCAAGTTCGAGTGGGGCGGCGACTTCGGCGCGCCCGACGAGACTTACATCTCGAAACATTTCGACAAGCCCGTCATGGTTCACCGCTACCCTGCGGCGGTCAAAGCCTTCTACATGGCGCGCGATGCAGAGCGTCCCGAACTCGCGCTCGGCGTTGATGTGTTAGCTTCGGAGGGTTACGGCGAAGTAATCGGCGGCGGCGAGCGCGCGACCTCGCTCGAATTTCTGGAAGAGCAGCTCAAGCTGCACGAGCTGCCGCGCGAGGCGTTCGAGTGGTATCTCGACCTGCGCCGCTACGGCAGCGTCCCGCACGCCGGTTTCGGCATGGGCATCGAGCGCTGCGTCGCCTGGATGTGCGGCATCGAGCACGTCCGCGAGACGATTCCGTTTCCGCGTATGCTATATCGGCTCAGACCGTAATTCGAGTTATGAAAGGAAAGTTCTCCCTCACACTGGCTCTGATTTTCGGGGCGACCTGCGCGATCAACTCCGTCTCGCAGAGTAGGAAGAGTGCGAACAGTAATCGAGGCGCGCCGCAAGTATTGACAAGTGCGACGCCCGCACCTGACGGCAAAGTTGATGTTGGCTCTACTGACTCAGCAACGAAAAAAGATGTTCCTGCTGAATTCGCAAAGATTGATTTTACGAACCTCTCTTATCCCGTGAATTGGAAGAAAAAGAGGGTTCGACTTAAAAATGGCAGCCACGACTATAACGACCCCGAAGACTATTGGAATAGCTTTGTACTTGGCGAAGTGTATTACGTTGATTTCACCGGAGATGGAAAGAAGGAAGCGATAGTCGAACTTATTTGGGAACATTGCGGCGGGACTTGTGAGGGCCACTCTCACCTGTTCTATTTCTACGAGATTCAGCGAGGTAGGTTGACTTTGTTACAGCACATCAAAGCGGGGAGCCTTTTTTACGGCTGCGGGTTAAAGTCCTTCACACCGAGCAGAGAAACGTTGACCATAGAAGTGTTCAGAGAGTGCTCTTACAGTGATGGCGCATTCATTAGTAAACAACAGTTCAGTAAGTATGAAGCACACGAGTTTACACGCTTCACATTCAAAGCCGTCCGAGGGAAGTTCGCGCTGAAAAAAAGTGAAGTGCTCCCTCATCCATCAGGTGATGTTTTGCAATATTGAGTATAGATAAGGATCAGCGATGAGTGACGGGAAGAAAGAGCAGATTGTTACTATCTTCGGCGGCGCGAAGTGTAAAGAGGACTCGGTGGAGTACGCGCAGGCGCTTCGCGTGGGTCAACTCCTCGCGGAGCAGGGCATTACAATCTGCACGGGTGGATACTTGGGCGTGATGGAGGCTGCTAGTCGCGGCGCGCACGAGCGTGGCGGGCGCGTGCTCGGCGTGGTGATGAATCAGTTCAAGAGTGAGCCGAACAGGTATCTGACGGACAAGGTGGCGTCAGCGCATTTTTACGAACGCTTGCAACACCTCATCACGCGCTCGGTCGGCTTCGTCGCGATACGCGGCGGCATGGGGACAGTCACGGAGTTGTCGCTCGTCTGGAACAAGATACAGACGCGCGTCATCGAGCCGCGCCCGCTTGTGCTTTTGGGCGACTGCTGGCGTCCGGTCGTCGCAGCATGGCAGAAGAGTCTCGCCGTGAGCGCCGCCGACGTGAGCCTGCTCGATTTCGCAGAGACTTCGGAAGAGGCGGTCGAGATCATCTTAGAAAAATCGAAAGGGGTCGTTCTATGAACTGTCCGAAGTGCGGCGCGGGACTTCTCCCCGGCGCGCAATTCTGCGGCTCGTGCGGCACGCGGCTCGACGCTGCGGGTGCGCAGCCGACGGGCGGCACGGCTTACACGCAATCGAGCGCGCCCGCCGGTCGCGGCATTAACATTGATGCGGACGCGCGCGGGACGGGGCGCGGCTACTCTTACGAGATTCTACACCAGCCGTCATACTCGCTCGCCGTCGTGCAGTTGCAGGCGGAGCAGTCGATTATGGCTGAGGCGGGCGCGATGGTCTCGATGTCGGCGAACATAGAGCTACAGTCGCAGATGAAGGGCGGGCTGC
>JAVXVR010000010.1:0-4992 GCA_032230165.1 Acidobacteriota bacterium
GTGGGCTCCGCGGCTCGCGCAGTTTGGCGTGGAGGTAACCTTCGAGGCGTTCAGGTGCGAAGAGCTGCACTCACTACTCTGCGAACCGGCGAACACGTGGCGGAAGGTTTCGTTGACGTCGCAAGCCTTGGCGCGGCGCTTGAAGGCGCTCAAACAGATCAAAAATTTCGATCTCGTTTATATCTACAACGAAGCCGCGATGATGGGTCCGGCTTTCGTTGAGAACTATATAAGTATGAAGGGCGTGCCTTTTGTCTTCGACTTTGATGACGCCATTTTTTTGCGCTACACATACATCAGTCCGGTTAGTCGGTATCTGCGGTTGTTAAAATTCCCCCGTAAAACAGGCGTCATCTGCGAGCTGGCTGCTCATGTGATCGCCGGCAACGCTTATCTCGCGGATTACGCCTCTCGCTTCAATAAACATGTCACGATTGTGCCCTCGACAGTGGACACGAACAGTTACACGATTGAGAACTCCAAGCCGCACTCGGAGCCGCCAGTGATCGGTTGGACTGGAAGCTATAGCACCGTTCAGTATCTTGACAACTTACGAGGGACGCTCCAGCGCCTTGCGCGTCGCGAGCGATTTAAGCTTCGAGTAATTGGTGTTCCCAGTTACCGTTTGGATGGGGTGGAGGTGGAAGCCATCCCCTGGAACTCGGAAACCGAAGTCGCTGACCTGCGCGCGATAGATATCGGCATTATGCCTCTGTCCGATGACGAATGGACGCGGGGGAAATGCGGGATGAAGGCATTGCAATATATGGCGCTGGGTATTCCCTGCGTTTGTTCGCCAGTGGGGGTTAATCCCACCATCATTCGGGATGATGAGAATGGTTTACTGGCGACGACGGAAAATCAATGGCTAGATCAACTGACCCGGCTGCTGCATTCAACATCTTTAAGAGAGCGTCTGGGAAAGGCTGGGCGAGCGACGGTTGAAGCTGAGTATTCTATGTCAATGCACGCTTCCAGGGTTTACCAAATTTTTGCATCAGTCATCTAGTGTGGATCAAGATCGGGTAACGACGAGGATGTCCTGCCACGACAAGCCTTCCGCGCCGCGCCACTGACCAAAGCGTAGCTCACGCACTGCAAGTCCCGCCTCCGCGATCATATTAAGCGCATCCCTCTCGTCGTAAGCCACGGCGTCTTCGGGGTGTGCGGCTGAGTCCACGCGGCAACCCGGCAGAACCGTCCCGAACCTGTAGTGACTCTTCCCCGCCGCGATCAGCTCGCGCGCCCGCTCGTCGATCAGAAAGAAGGTCACGAGCGCCCGCCCGGTCGGCTTCATCACGCGCGCGACTTCGTGCAGGTAGTTCGCGGTGTCCTCCGTCAGGAGGTGCGTGAAGACCGAGGTGAGGAAGATGAAATCAAATGAGGCATCCGGGTAAGGGAAGCGGAAGCGCGAGGCTCTTATCTTGCCCTTCGGGTTATAGCTTGAGTTAAAGATGTCGGCGTGCGTGAATCGGAAGTTAGGGTGATGCGCCCCGATCTCGCGGCGGCACTCTTTGACTGCCGACTTCACGATGTCGAAGCCGCGATACTCGCCCGTTAAATAGTCTGCTAAGGGGCGCGCGAGGCGTCCCGTGCCGCAACCGGCGTCTAAGACGGACTCTTCCGGCTTGAGCCCGCACAGGTCGGTGAAGTATCGGAAGAACTCTCTTTGCACCTCGGCGTCGTTGTCGCCGACGATGAGCCTGCCCGACTCGTCGAAGGGATTGGTGGCGGGCGTGCGTCCCGGTAGCTTGATGCCGGTGCGGTACTCGAAAGAGTTGATGGCGCGTTTGATGAGGCGGTGCATGAATTGTCGGGGCTGAAACGAGTGACGGCTGCCACGATGGCAGCCGTCACTCGTTATCCGGGTTGATGGGTCGTGCTGGGATCGAACCAGCGACCCGCTGATTAAGAGTCAGCTGCTCTACCAACTGAGCTAACGACCCCCGGTGCGATGGAGAATTATACGGAGCGAAGTTGAAGTGTCAAGAAAGGAGCGCCGACGCCTCACGCCGCGCTCACGAGCGTGGTCGCGGTTTGGGCGCGCGCGTCGGGGGCGTTCGTTTCGGCGCGTGAGCGTGTGCGCCGATGATGCCCTGGATCGTTTTCGTGAGCGAGTCGCCGTAGGCTTTATCGAAGCCTTGCTCGGCGGGCTGCCAGATGGACGGATCGGCAACCGTCGGGTCGCCGCCGGAGAAAGGCGGGCGTGGGTTGTATTGCAGCGTGAGCTGCACCTGCTGTGCGAGACGGTCGTCCCCTGTGATGAGAGCGACGAGCGCGAGCGCTTCATCTATCGCCGAAGAGATGCCGCCGCCCGTCACGACGCGGCGCGTGTTGCCGCCTGAAGCTTCGTTGACGACGTAGCGCGGGAAGAAATCCGCGACGTTGATCTTGGGGAAGAGCTTGAGATACTTGACGCCAGACCAGTAGGTCGTCGCATTGTAGCCGTCGAGGAGTCCGGCGCTGGCGAGAAGGAACGCGCCGAAGCAGACGCTGGTGACATAGGTCGCGTTCGCGCTCTGGCGACGCAGGAAGTTGATATAGGTCGCGTCGGTCATCGTGGCGATGAAGCCTTCGGGGAGACCGCCGGGCACGAAGATGAGATCGAGTCGCAGGTCGGGGTCGTTGAAAGTTTTCTGCGGGACGAGTTGCAGCCCGTTGGAAGCCATGAGCGTCTTCGGCTTCGTGGGATCGTCTTCGCAGGCGGGCCCGACGAGATACCGCTCCACCTTGCGCGCCGTCCAGGAGTTGCCCATCCAGAAGAAAGCTTCGTAAGGTCCGATGATGTCGAGGCTGTCGAAGCCTTCGTAGAGCGGCATCCCGATGGTGAACTTCTCAACCGACACGATCTCGCATCCTTTCTGTCTGCCGCGCGAGTCGCAGCGCGGACTCTCTTGCGCGGGCGGGTGACATTCGGAGAGAGAGTCCGCGCCGCGCGCCGACTTTAATCGCGGACTCTCTCTGTAGCTTCCCTTGACTCGCGCGTCTGATCGCGCGTGGCTTACTGAATCGTGATTGACAGTTTGGCGAAGTGTGGCTTCTCCGCAAGCTGGAGCGTTTGCGGTCGCCCGCCCTCCGCTTCATCCGTGCCACGCGGGACGAACGTCACAGAGATGTTGTTCGGGTCGAACGCGCCGCGATCTTGCTGACCGCGTACCACGTCGGTGATGTCGAAGCTCTGCTGCGGCGTGCCAGCCGCCATGCGCGCGCCTCTGTGCATTCTCATCTGATTCCGCTTGAAGCCGAAGAAGGTGAGGTTGCCGACGTGGTTCGGTCCCTCCGGGTCTGGGTCGGTCGTCCCCGGCGGCAGGTTGACGTAAACTTCATAAATCACGCCCGGATGTTGAGTGACCTGCAATCCTTCGACGTGCAGGTAAATCCTTTCGGGTCGCGTGCGCGCCGTCAGCACGGAGGAGAACAAGGGTTTGTTCGGCGCGGGCAACTTGAGCGGGACGGTCGTCGGTTCCGTGCCCAGATCGACGCGCGGCGCGGCGGAGCGCGTAATGAGCCTCGCCGGTCGTCGCGGCTGAGCAGCATGGAGTAGGGAGGGCGGCACGCACTTCTGCGTCACTTGCGTCGGCTCGCCTTCGTAGCTGTAGCCGAGTTGCGCCTGCGCGTTCAGGATGTCGCACGCCGTCATGGTGTGCTTCACCTTCTTCTCGTCGAAGAAGGTGAACTTCTGCCCCGTCCAGGTCTTATCGGCGACGGGGTCTTTGCGCCCGCCCTGCGCCAGCCAGATGTCCCAGAGGCGATCAATGTTGGAGTGGTGGAACCAGAAGACGGGATCGCGCGCGGCGCAGTCCGGATCGGACATCAAGCCGGAGCTTCCACCGACCTGATCGTGGATGACGTTGTGCGGCGTGCTTTCAAGCTCGCCGAAGCCGCCGTTAAAGTGGACGGGCGCGCCGACCGTCTGACCGCCGAAGCTGCCCGCGCCGACCGAGTTGGTGAAGGTCGTCTGATTGAGGGCTTTTGTGGTCGAGACGGCTGATGCCGTCAGGCGCGCGCCGTTGTTCATCCCGACGCCCTGCGTGTTGCGCGAAGCCGTGAAGAGCGGGTTCGTCGTCGAGTTGGCGGGCTGGCGGAAGATGATGGGCAGAGCACGCTGCGAGAGATCGGTTGGGTCGCTGTAGTTCCAGTAGGGAAGCGCGAACGTGTTGTCGCCCGTCGCGGCGCGCAGGATGCGCTCGAAGAAATACAGGTACATGCGGTGCCACGAGAGAAAGAAGTAGCTGCCGTGTTGGCACTGCGCCCACGCCGCGTTCGTGTTCGCCATCGGCGGGCAGTTCGAGCCCTGACTCGGGACGCCGTGGATGTTGGCTTGGAACATCCAGCTCGTCGGGTCGGTGGCGGGGCGGCTCATCATCTTGCCGACGCCCGCGCGAAGCGAGGCGACCTTCTGCGTGTTCTGCATAAAGGTCTTGATGTTGGGGCGGACGAAACTTTGTGTCTGGAATAAAAAGCTATAGACGGGACTGCCTGTGGCGAGTGGGGGACTGAGCAGCGTCAGCCCTCCCGCCACGCCCGCCTGTTTGAGGAATGTGCGTCGTGCGAGAGGAAACTTTTTCATGAGGCGTCTCCTACGGAAGGTCAGGGCAGCCGTTGACGGTGGTCAGCCTCGCCATCGGAAGCGACGGCTACGGGGTCAGACGGCTGCGGGCTATGGATTAGGATCATCGCCCGGCGCGGCAGCCTTCGCGTTCGTTCGTGTGCGTCGGGTGTGAGAGTTCCAGTTGCGACGGGCTGTGGTGCGCGCCCGTCGTGAGATTCAATTAACGCGAGCCGCTTTTACTATAACTGCGGCGACAAGTCAAAAAAAACTTTCCGCGCTCATCGCTTGGACGCGTGTCCAAGCGATGAGCGCGGAAAAGTTTTTTTGACTTGTCGCCGCAGTTATAGTAAAAGCGGCTCGCGTTAATTGAATCTCACGACGGGCGCGCGCGCACCACAGTCCGTCGCAACTGGAACTCTCACACCCGACGCAGACGAACG
>JAVXVR010000187.1:0-14862 GCA_032230165.1 Acidobacteriota bacterium
CGTCGGTGTGGTTCGAGGGACCGATGCCCCACTGCGCCCCCTTCACCTCCGAGAACGGGTTCGAGCCGATCACCGTCGAGTTGTTGATGTAAGGCGTCTCCTGCCAGGAGTGCCCGTGAACGTCGAAGACGTTGTTGCGTGCGTGACCGTTCGGCTGCAGCACGCGGAAGCGCACGGGCTGCCCGACGGTCGCCGTGAAGATCGGGGTGACCGGATCGTAGCCGCCGATCTGTGAATTCGACAGAGCGTTCGTGTAGTCGAAATCACGCGTCGCCAGCCCCGAGTTGATGTCGCCCGTGCTCAGTTGCGTGGCGGGCCAGTAGTTGAGCCGCGTCCACATCGGCTCGGTGCGGTAGTTGACCGCTTTTTGCGCCGAGTCTTCCGGGTCTTCCTCGCCCGACAGATTCGGGACGGCTGTGCCGTCGGCGAAGCGGAGGTTGAGGTCGTTCTGGAAGATGGTGACAAACTCGCGGAAGGCGGTTGCGCCCGCGGGCGTGACGGTGGCTTGCGCTCTGGATTTGGCGTCCTCGATCCAGGTCGAGCCCTGCGGCTCGATGATGAGCGCGCCGAGCGCGCCCTTGTTCGAGTGCTTGATCGGATCGGACGAGATCAAGTTGATCGCGCCGAACTCGATGGGCATGGGCTTGGCGTAACCCGTCGAGTCGATCAGGAGATCGCCCGCGTACCACTGGTAGGTGGTCTTCCCGCCGGGATTGGCGGTCTGCGTCGGCATGAAGCCCACGTTCGCGCCGTCGCTGCGGGTCACGTCCATGAGGAGGAGTTGCGGGTGCAACCCGACCTTGCTGGACGGCACGACCTGATTGGCGTTGAAGTTGTCCACGATCATGGGCATCGTGTTGTAGCCGGGTTTGTCGGGGACGACCGCCGGCAGGTTGTTGCTGAGTGTGACGTTGATGCAATCGCCCGCCGCCGCGCGCAGGATGAGCGGCTCGATGGGCACGCCGGCTTTGAGCTTGCCGGTGACCGGATCGAGGTCGCTTGAGCGGACGTAGAGGATCGCCGTCGGATCGTTGAGTGGCCCCTGGTGCGTGCCGCCCATGGGATCGCTCACGCTGAAGTTGTGACCGTTCTGTCCGGTGTACTCCAGCCGACCGTTGGGCAGCACCGCCGCCGCCGTGACGGCTGTGACTTCGAAGTTGCGCGCCGTCGCCGTCTTCGGGCAGACGCCGCTGAAGTCGCCGCCGTTGCTGATGACAGAGCCGTGCCCGTTGGCATTGTTGGGCAGCGGCACGAGGTCTTTCCGCGTCATGTTGTAAGTGCGGAAGAGTCCCCACAAGCCGTTCCACTGATCGTCAACCGCCGCGCCCGGCTGGTAGAGATAGTCGGCTGAGCCGATGGCGTTCTTCGGCATCGTCGGCACGATGAACTCGTAGTGCTCAGAGATGCCCATCATCTGCGAACTGCGGTAGCCGGAGTTCGCGTCCGAAGGCTCGAAGAGCCACTTGATGCCGTGGATGTTGAAGTTGTGCCCCTCTTCGTGCGCCCCGACGAGGACGCGGATTTGCACCTTGTCGTTCTCGTAGGCACGCAGGAGCGGCGTGTAGGGATCGCCCGGCTTCAGATCGGCGGTCAGCGCCGGGTAGAAGTTCGGCTGCGTGTTGAAAGCCGGATCGGCTCGCACCACGTCGGAGCGATAGACCATTGAGAGATCGCCCGCGTCGCCCGCCGCCTGCGTGTTCGTGTTGGGATCACGCACGCGCAGAGGGATCGGCTCGTTGCGGTAGTTGACCGACATCGTGCCCACGTCGGCGGACGAGACTGCCTCAGGGCACGGCGGCGCGTCGCCGCTCGGGCAGACGTTCGCTTTCTCTAGCAGCACGGTGCTGCCGGAATCGAGCGACACTTCATCCCTGACCGGCGGGTTGATGACATGCGCCGGATCGGGGTAGGTCACGTTGGGCCAGTAGGCGAGCTGGTAGTCGGCGAATTCGAGCATGAACTCGCGGTAGCTGTCCGCGCCGCCCGTGCCCGCGTTGATGACCGCCTTCCACGAAGTGGGTCCACCGTCGAAGCGACCGCCGAGCGCGACGCCCGTCTCCGAGTCCTGCCACGTCGAGCCAATGGGCTCGATGACGAGACCGGCGTAGAGTCCGGTCTGCTGGTGGGTCGAAGGACCGAAGTGGTCGTGCGTGAAGACGGTGCGCAGCGTGCGATCCTGTCCGAGGTTGTTCGTCACGTCGTCGGCGTACCAACGCTGGATGGTTGTCTGCGCGCCGAGTGTGCCGAAGAACGGGTGCGGTTGCGCCGAGAGTTTGGTGGCGATGCCGCCGCCGAAGGGCACGAGACCGCCGGTGGCATTGATCGCCTTGATGCGCTCGATGACCGTGTCGGGGCTGAACGTGCCGTCCTCGTAGTTCCAGCCGTTGCCGGAGCCGTCGGACGCTGTCACGTCGAACTTCACGAGGTGGATGTGCTGACCGATGACATCGGTCGGCGTGCGCACCTGGAAGTCGTCAACCGCATAGACGTGCGGCAGGAGGTTGGTGTGATAGTAGGTGATGCAGTCGCCCGTGTTGGCGCGGAAGAAGAAAGGCTCCGGAGCCTTCGTGCCGTTCTGGATGGCGGCGACATCGCCCCAGAGAGCGAGAATGCGCGCCTGCGGGTAGTGCCATCCCGCCTTGTTAAGTTTCATGTCGAACTGGATGCCCGCGGCTTTGTAGATGCGGGGCGTGCCCGTCGCCTTGCCGTCGTCTGTGACGCAAGGATCGGCGAAGGGCGCACCAGCCACGGCGGGTAGTCCGTTGGTCTTGTAGTTGCCCGCCGTGCCGTCCGTCATGAAGCTCGGGTGGAAGCGCAGCGCGTGGTACTTCATCGCCGCCTGCTCGACCGGCGTCCCGGTTTCGGGGATGGCGGTCGCGTTGGCGGTGACGAGGGTTTTGTCGAAGTCGAGGCGCGTGTGCTGTTCGGTGAACGTGCCGCCCGTGATGATGTGGCGCGGCAGACCGCCGTCGAAGTTCGAGTCGAGCGGAGGATGCGACGGGCGGTGACCCGCTTGCGCCGCGATGAAGAACGGGTAGCCGGGGTTGCCGGTGCCCGAAATCTGCGCCTGTCCGTTCGAGATCGAGACCTGCGCTTCAGGAAGCGGTGCCATGACGTACTTCGCCATGTTCGCCGCCGCGCCGCCGGGCAGGGGCACGATCGCCGGGATGGGCGTGCCGCGCTTGATCTCTGCGTCGGGCAGGGCGCGCGCGCCGGGCGCGGGACGACCGCCGCCGTCGAGCCGTGTGCCCGCCTCGAACACGTCGTGCGAGCGCCACAGTTCCCACATGCCTTGCGCGAAGTGCGGGTAGAAGTGGCAGTGGAAGATCGAGTCGCCCACCGTCTGGTTGCGGTTGCCTGTGCCTTCGTGAGCGATCTCCAGAGTGAAGGAGCTGCTCGGTCCGATAGCCTGGCTATCGAGGTAGGTGGAGTTGTCGCTGTCTGGTGTGTGTAACCACTGGTGCGCGTGCAAGTGGTGAATGTGGTGCTCTTTCGGTCCGGCGTGGACGATACGCATCTTGACGTGATCGCCGATGTAGCTGTGGTGCACGTTCGAGGGGTCTTCCGGGTAGAACGCCTTCGTGGCTTTGAAACCCTTGGTCGGGTTGTCCTGCGTCGCCGTGCAGTGTCCCTGCTGGAGGTCTGCCTCATCGCACGGAGTGTTTGCCGGTACGTCCACCACCATGGCGGGGTCGCCGACCGACCACGCGGAGAGGAAGAACTCTTCGTAGGCGCACTCGGTGCAGTTCGCCATCGGACCGACGCCGAGGCGGTTGGCTAAAATCTCCGCGCCGATACCGGCGATCCCGTAGTTGATCGCGAAGTTGTCGCGGACGCTGTGCAGTGTGTGCTTTAAGCCGCCCGCCCCGTTCTGGTAGAACTGCGGGAAGGCTTGGAGAGCGCCCGCCTCGTCATGATAGACGATGCTGAACTCGCGGAAGGGCCAGTCGCGATTCGGCTCGACGGGGTTCGCCGGGTAGATGCCGGCGGCGAACTTACCGCGCCCCGGTCCAGTGATAATCGCATTGAGGTCGGAGTGAACGATGATGTTGTTCTTGTTCATCATCTTCATGATCGGCAGACCTTTGTAGCGGTGCCACCACGGGTAGGTGGCGTCGTAATTAATAATCGGGTGGCCATCCGCCGTGTAGCCTTTGGTCGCGAGCTTCAAGTCGTTTTCGCTGACCTGGCTGCGATACCACTCGGCGCCTTTCGGCTCGACGTTGACGACGCCGAAGAGCCCGGCGGGGATCGAGCCGCCGTCGCCTTCGCCGCCTGTGTTCGCCGCCGTGCTGTACATGAAGTAGGGACCTTCGCGTTCGGCGTACCACGTGTAGGTGATCCTGCCGCTCGGGGCGACGAGGCTGCTCGGGTTCTGCCCGACGTTCGAGCCGTCGCTCTGGATGCTGCCGACGAGTTGCAGCCCCGTGACGTGCATCCCGGCGGAGCGCGTGGCTGGCTGGTCGCCATCGGTGGGTGTCGTGGCGAGCAGGTTCTGGAAATCAACTTGCAGGCAGTCGCCCACGTTCATGCGCAGCACGAGCGGGCGCGGACGCTTGTCGGCGCGCAGTCTGACGTTGCCCGCCGAGAGATCGCCGTTCCCCCTCTTCGGCACGACCTGATGGCGCAGGGCGAACATCATGCCCTGCGGTTCGAGCGCGCCGAGGCGGTTCCAGAAAAAGACTTGATCCAGCGCGACAACGCTGGCTTTGAGCGTGCGGGTGCAAGTAGCGCTGGCTGAAGCGGGGGCGGTGTAACCGTAGTTGATCGTCGCCGCCTGCCAGGTGGTCGTCGTCGAGCCGTCCGGGTAGTAGGTGGTCGTGCTGGTCGAGCCGTCCGGGTTGGCGGTGGAAGTAGATGAAGTTCCGGGCGTCATCGCCGAATCGGGCGACGCCGCGGTCGTTGAAGAAGAAGTCGTCGTGGTCGAAGTGGTGGTGGTTGTTTTCGTGGCGGCGTAAGTGTTATCCGCGTCGGTTGTGGGCTTCGTCGAATCCTGAACTGGCGCCTGTTCCTGCAACCCCGAGTCGTCAACCGCAGGGTCGTCGGAGCCGAGGTCTTGGAGAGCCGGATCGGGCGTCGGCGTCGGCGCTGGCGTCGGAGTCGGAGTCGCATCCGGTACCGGCGTCGGGGTCTCATACGGTGCTGGGCTCACGGTCTTGCTGGGAGTCGTCTGCGCGCTCGCTCTCTGGGGAGCGGCAAGCATGACGAGGAGCGCAACAACGAACATGAGGACGGGCAGCCCGAATGGTAATGAGATATGCTGTGGCTTCATGGGTCCTCCGCTTAATCATTCTTCCGTCGCGTTTGAAGCCCGGACGTGTTCATCCGGCTCTCAACGCGGGGAGAAGTGTTCACCTGCCGGCACCTTGCGGGTCTCTCTCCGGCGCGTGAACTTAGGGCGACCCCGCCTGTGGTGTATAATCAGACCAGACGGAGATCGGCTGTGACGGTTGAAGGCTGAGAGCAGCAGTCAGTCGTCGTGGTCGGCGTGGAGGGCGTGGGCGCGACAGCGGCTAAACTAGTCAGCGCGCATGCCCTCCTTTTTTTGCCCGTGCCAAGCGCAGTGCGGCACGGGATGGATAAGAGCGATACCTACAAAAGAACTGAAAAGCTGAGACGAACCTTTGCGAGTCTATTTATTGACCACGCTTTTGAGAGTCGCATCCGCCGTCGCCTTCTCGTTGACGGCTTGCAGGATCATCGAGGGCAACTGCTTGTAGCCGAGTTTGAGCGACGGGCACTGGATGAAGACGTAATAGACGCCCGCTTGCGGCGGCGTGACTTCCACCTCGTAGATGCCGCCGCCGAGCGGACGCGCCCACTGCCGATCCTGCCAGTTGCCCGGCGCGAGGACGCTCAACACGCCGAGGTCTTTCAAGTTGTCCTTCGGCAGATCGCTCTCCCCGTCAACCACCTTGAAGCGCAGCCGCATGGTCTGACCCGCGACGAGCCTGTGATCACGAAGCAGGTACTCGACCTTAATCGGCAACGGCGTATGCTCCGCCGGGTTCGGCTTCACGTCGAGCGTGAAGCAGTTGACGACGCGCGGCGAGTCTGTCAGGAAGGCGACGTCGAAGCGACCGCTCCCGTCGAGGCGCACCTGTGCCGAATAGACGCCCGTCGTCGTCTCGTGCAGGCTCCGGTCAAGGACGAGCACGCCTTTGGGCACGCGCTGGTAGTTCTGGAAACTGCCTGAGGGGGCGGTCATGCCTTCCATGTAATAGTAGATCTGCTGATCAGCCGGGTTGGCGATGAGCAGTGAGCCGGCTTCGGGAGCTAGTGTCATCTGCGCGGCGGTGGTGCGGTACGGCGATTTCTCGGGGGCAGCCAGCCCGCCCGGAAATCTGGTGACCGTCACCTGCTTGCTCGTGGCGATGTCGCCCAGCCGGATCATGCTGATGTTCTCGCTGCCGAGCGAGTGGACGTAGGCGAACTCGTCAGTGAAGGTGATCTGATCGGGTCCTTTCTCGACGGGGACGGCGTGCAGGCGGCGATTGGTCGCGGCGTCGAAAATCTCCACCACGCTCTCTTTCTGATTAATGACGAAGCCCCAACGCCCGCCCGCGCTGAAGCTAATGGCGGTCAGACCCGGATTGGTCTGGATGCGAGCCCGCGACTCCCACGTCGCGCCGCCGACGACGGTGACGGTGCCGTCCGCCTCGTCCACCACGTAGAGGGATTTGCTGAGCGGGGAGAAGGCAAGCGCTGACGGGCGCGTGCCGGTCTTGAGCGTCTTGACCTTCGACATTTTTTGCACGTCGATGACGGTGATCGTGCCGTCCGTCTGGCTGCTGACGAAGGCGAAGCTGTCGTCCGGCGCGATGGCTATCTCGTGCCGCCCTTCGCCGGTCGGGATGTTGGTCAGAGCTTTGCGCGTCGCCGTGTCGATGACAGTCACGCCGCCGCCGCTCTTTGCGCCGGGCGGTGAGTCAACTCCCACCCAGAGATACTTTTCGTCGGGCTGCATGGCGAGTCGCGAGGGTCGCAAGCCCACGTCGATGTTGTCGATCACCTTCCAGATCGCCGTGTCGATGACCGCGACCGCGCTGGCTTGCGGCATACTGACGTAGAGCCGCCGCCCGTCTTTACTCATGACCCAGTCTTCGCCGGGGCTCTTCAAGAAGATGAGCGTGTAGAGCTTCGTGCTGCCGAAGCCGCGCAGAGGATCGATGACCGAGATGTTCGCTTCCTGATTGAGCGCCAGGATGTAATAGGCGTTCAAGTCCATGTCCGCGCTGGTGCTCAGGCTACCCTGTATGAAGGATTGAATCTTCTCGCGGCACTGCTTCTCGTCAGCGGCATCGCCTCCGCCGTCGTGACCATCTATCCAAGCCGATGGGCGGATGCCCGACACGGCGCTGCCCGTCGTCGTGTCGGTGATCTTGAAACGCACCTCCGCGTCCTCGCCCTCGACGAGCGCTCCGGTTTTGCGAGCCGCAGGGTTGATGGGCTGAATCTGAAATTCGACAGCGATGCCTTCATGAACGAACTTCTGTGTTCCGTCCGCGCTTGCCTTAACGGGCACGACTACAGCCGAACCCGGATTCTGTCGCGCAGTCGCCGGCTTCTGTGAGCCTGTGGTCGTGTTCCCGTCTTGCGCGTTGACACTGACATCCTTGTTCTTGTCTTGAGCAACTCCCGGTTGAGAGAGCGACAGCAGCAGTAGTAGCAGCGCCGGCACTGTGAACCGAAAACTGAGACGGAAGCTCGTGCCCGCCAAACCTTTCGCCTTCACGTCAAACTGCGGCTTTTTCAGACTCATCTTCATGTGCGGCTCCCGGTATAGACCTGTCTCTCCGGCGGCAAGACGCCCGACCGGGTTAGTCCTTACTCTATTAACAAGGTAGTTTCGTCGGACGCGCCGTAAGGAGGAAACCACGACCGACGTAAGACGTAGATTAATGCTGCCCGGCGTAGCTATCGCAGACCGCTACAGCGGAGATGGAAATCGTTCAAGGTGATGCGGGACTGAACGCCCTCACCGGCAAGCTGCGAAGGTATCGCTCTGGTGACGAGAGTGGAAGCAACGAGGACATGCGCGCGAACGAAAGCGCATAAGGGGAATGAGGAGTCATGTTGTATCTCCGCCGGGAGTGCATGTGCCCACCCGGAGTTCTTTATCTAGCAAACGCGAGAGGGTTCTAATTATGAGTTTCTCGACTTCGTCGAGGACATTCCTTTTGGCAACGCGAGCGATCTGAGACTATTGCTATCCTGTTGCAAGTGTCATGCCTTTTCCTTGCGCCCGACATCGAGCCCGCAGAACTCGGCGATTAATTGATCCGGCGTTAGCGAGGTGGCATCAACGGTGTTTCAAGGTGTGACACGAGCTCGCCGTGTCTGCCACACCTTGAAACATGCAAGAGGCTCAGGCAACGCGCTGTTGACAAGAAATGTAAAGCCATTCCGTGGGAGTTAGCTTAAACTTCCGTCAGTCGCATCGAACATCAACGGGGGCGAAAAGTTTTGCGTCATCATCAACAACAAAAACGTCGCACGGGCTTCATGCTCGTCTCTTTCGTCGTCGCGCTCGGCGTGGCGATGTTGCCTTTCGCGAGCGCAAGCTGTCGCTCGTCGCAGCCCAAGCCTGATGAGCCGCAGGCGGTCGAGAAACTCCGCGCGCTCGCGCACGCAGACAACGCACGTCTGCCAACGGAAGCGCCGGTCGCCGCCATCGAGACCGAGTTCGCTGGCTCACGCGCCGCCGCGCTCACACGCCTCCTTCGCGCGCGCATCCGTATCGCCGCGAATGATCTAGGCGGCGCGGCGTCGCTCCTCGACGGCAGACAATTCCAGCAACTCACGTCCATCGCCGACTACGCGCTGCTGCTTCGCGCCGACGCGCTCGCTAAACTGAACCGACGCGCAGAGGCGCGCGCCGCCTACGAGCAACTCGCGCGCGACTTCCCCGCCAGCCCGCGCGCGCGCGACGCTGTGTTGAAGGACGCGGAGATAGCTCTGCAAAATAATGAAGCCGCCGCCGTCCCCTTGCTCGTCAAAAAGCTGGCGGACGCCAACGACCCCGACGCGCTGCTGCTCACAGCGCGCTCATACGACGCTCAAGGCAAACCAGACCTCGCCGCGCAGACCTACCGGCGCATCTACTTCTACGCGCCCGCCTCGCCAGCCGCCGCCGACTCGACGAAGGCGGGCGTGCTCACACCAGCCAACGCCGACGAGGCGATCACGCGCGCCAACCGACTCTACGACGCGAAGCGGTATATGGAAGCCGTGGACGCTTATGCCCTCGCCTTCGCGCGCTTCCCCGCGACCGCTGACGCGCAAGGAAGGCTGCGACAGGGCGTCGCCGCCTTCAATGCCAAGCGTTACGCAGACGCGGTCGCCGCGCTCAACAGTGTGCCGACCGGCGCGAACGACGCGCGCGCCGAGGCGCTGTCTTACGCCGCGCAGTCGCAGGCGCGCCTGCGCCAGTGGGACGCGGCGCGCGCGACGATCACAGAGATGCGACGCGCGTTTCCAGACGATGCGCGGACGCGGCGCGCGAACACTGCGGTCGGTCTCATCAGTAAAGAGTTGAACGACACGGCGCAGGCGCAAAACTTTTTCCGCGCCGCCGTCGCTGCCTACCCCGGCGCGGCGGAGGTCGCGCAGGCGCAGTTCGAGCTGGCGTGGGCGGCACACGAGGCGAGGAACGTCGCCGAGTCGTCGCGACTCCTCCTCGAACACCTTGCGAGTTACGCCGACCGCAACACGGACAATCGCGGGCGCGCGGGCTACTGGGCGGCGCGCGATGCCGAGCGCGCCGGAAAGACAGACGACGCGCGCACGCTCTATCAAGCGATGCTGCAACGCTACGACGCCAACTGGTACGGCTACCTCGCCAAACAACGACTCGACGCCATCACGCGCGCTAACCCGAATGCAGGCATGAACGCGGGAGCGACGAACGCGAACGTCGCGAACGTGAGCGCGACGGATTCGCAACTCGCGCGCGCGGTTAAAAATCTGAGCACGGTCACGGTCGCGGAAGAAACGTCGGGCGCGGAATCGAACGAGGCTCTGCGGCGCGCGGACGAGTTGAACGTCGTCGGTCTCGACGACTGGGCGCTCGCGGAGGTCGAGCAAGTCTTGTCGTCCGCGCCGTCGTCGCCGCGCCTTAATCTCGCGAAGGCGCGCATCCTTCGCACGCAGAACCAGAACACGCTCGCGCTCATCACGATGCAGAAGCCCTACCCCGACTACGCGCAGATGAAGCCCGAAGAGTTGACGCGCGAGGAGTGGGATGTCTTCTACCCGCTCGCCTACTGGGACACGATCTCGCAAGAAGCGCGCACGCGCGGGCTAGACCCCTACCGCGTCGCCGCGTTCATCAGACAAGAGACCGTCTTTGATCCGCGCGCCGCCTCGCACGCGAATGCCTACGGGCTGATGCAGCTCATCATGGACACGGCGCAGCGCACCGCCGCTCGCATTGGTGTCACGCCGCCCACGTCAATCGAAGGGTTGTTCAACCCGCAGCTCAACATCAAGCTTGGCACGGCTTACCTGCGCCAGCAGCTCGACACCTACGGTCGCGTCGAGTACGCCGCCGCCGCCTACAACGCCGGACCCGGACGCGCCTCGCGCTGGAAGGTCGAACTGCCCGCGGAGATCGACGAGTGGGCGGAAGCCGTGCCCTTCAAAGAGACGCGCCAGTACATTCAGGGCATCATCCGCAACACGCTGCAATATCAACGCCTCTACGACGAGCAGGGACACTTCCGCGCGGAGGTCGGCGCGCGCCCCGTCCGTCCCGCGCCAGGAGGCGCAAACACAAACGCGCCGCCCGCGAACGACAACACCGTGCGCCCGCGCCGCGTCCGTCCAGACGAAGAGCCGCACGAGGAGAACTGACGAGCGATGAAGATGAAGGCGAACAATCTGTTGCGACGAATGAAAGACGCTCTGCTCATCCTCGCCAGCACGTCTCTCGTCTTCGCACCGACGCGCGCGCAGACTCACAAGCCACGCCCCGCCGCAACGAAGGCAACGACCCGCGTTAACGTGAAGACAAACGGCGCGAGCCTCGGCACACAGCCCGCGAAGTCGCTCGTCGTCTCAAGCGCGCCGAACGCCGTCGTCTGGGTTGATGGAGTCCGTCGCGGCGTGACGAACGAATCAGGTCAGTTAGAACTCAAACAGGTCTCGCGCGCGTCGCACGTCATACGTGTGCGCGCCAAGGGTTTTGCCGAGAGTGTGGTCGCGATTGCTGCGTCGCAGGTCGTGCTCGGTCGCGTGAGCGTCCCCGTCAACCGCACGTTGACGGAAGCCGAGCGCGCGTTTCAAGACGCCGAAGAGGCGCGCGAAACAGCGAGCGCGGAATCACGCAAGTCTGCCGTCGAACTCTATCGCCGCGCGATCTCCCTGCGCCCGCGCTACCCTGCGGCGCACACGGGGCTCGCGCGCACGCTCTCGGAGCTTGGCGACTACGACGGCGCTCTCTCGGAGATCGCGGCGGCACGCGAAGGGTCTGCTTACGCGGAGGCGTCGGCGGTCGAGGGTCGCATCCTTCACTCTTCGGGCGACGACGCGGCGGCGCTTGAGTCTTACGCGCGCGCCATCCGCGAGGCGCGCGGCTTTCAACCCGAAGCGCACACAGGCACAGGCATCATCCTCCAAGAGCGCGGCGACTACGCCGGAGCCGCTGCGTCATTCCGCAAAGCCATCGCGCAACTCTCGGACACAGAGCCCGTCGTCTATCAACTGCTCGGCGAGGCTTACGAGAAGCAGGAGAAGTACAAAGAGGCAGTCGCAGCTTACGAGAAGTATTTAGAACTCGCGCCCGAAGGCAAACTCGCCCCCGCCATCCAATCCATCATCGAACAACTCCGCAAGCAAGCCGCCGAACAGGATCAGCCGCCACCACAAACTTAGCGATTGCTCAAGACAGGTTGTTTTAATCAGATGGCGTCTCGCCACCGTCGCGGTAGGCTTCGAGCTTGCGGTAGAGGGTCTTGCGCCCGATGCCGAGGGTGCGTGCGGCGCGGGATTTGTCGCCGGAGGTGTAGTCGAGTGTGGCTTCAATCGCACGCCGCTCGATCTCGTCCATCGTTGAAGGGACTTCGAGTTCGAGCTTGACCGTGCGACCTTCCTTCGCGGCGCGTGCGCGGAGGTTGCGCGTGCTGGCGCGCGCTTCGAGCACCGTGCGGCTGATCGCTTCGGGCAGATCGTCTATCTCGATCTGACGACCCGACGCGATGATGATGGCGCGCTCGATGGCGTTCTCTAATTCGCGCACGTTGCCGAGCCAGTCGTAAGCGACGAGCGCGGCGAGTGCGTCGCGCGAGATGCCGGAGACGAAGCGCCCGGTCTTCTGCTTGTAGTGTTCGAGAAAGTGGAAGACGAGCGGGTGGATGTCTTCGCGTCGCTCGCGCAAAGGGGGCAGCCGCACGGGGAAGACCGAGAGACGATAATAGAGATCGCGGCGGAACTTCCCTTCCTCAACCGCCTTCTCTAAATCAATGTTCGACGCGGCGATGACGCGCACGTCCACCTTCAACACTTCGTTCCCACCGACGCGCGTGATCTCGCCGTCTTGCAGCACGCGCAGGAGTTTCACCTGCGCCGACAGACTCATCTCGCCGATCTCGTCGAGAAACAGAGTCCCCGTGTCAGCCTCTTCGAACCTGCCGCGACGACGCGCGCGCGCGTCCGTGAACGCGCCCTTCTCGTGACCGAACAGTTCCGACTCTAAAAGCGTTTCGGGAATCGCGCCGCAGTTGAGCTTGATGTAGGCGCGCTCTCGACGCTGCGAGTTGTAGTGAATCAGGTTAGCGAGCAGTTCCTTGCCCGTACCCGACTCGCCCTGAATGAGCACGGAAGTTTGCGTGTCGGCGACGTTTAAAGCCAGCTCGATGGCGCGTCGGATCGCCGGAGCCTGCCCGATAATGCGATCTTCCGCGTGCCGCTGGTGCAAGACGGAGCGCAGACGCATCACTTCCGCCGAGAGTTGATCCCGTTCGAGCGCCGTGCCGATCTGATCGGCGATGCCTTCGACGAGTTCCGTCTCGTGCTCGTCAAAAGCGTCGCGCGGCTTGCTCCACACGAGACCGAGCAGACCGAAGGTGTTGCCACCGATGTGTACGGGCGAGACGAGCGCGGCGCGCCCTCCGAGCACGGCGTTGAAGCCGAGGCGTATGGGGAGCGGCAGCGACGTGTCGAGCACTTCCAGAGTCTTGTTCTCGCGCAGCAACTCGATGAGCGCGGGGTACGCGGTGAGATCGACCGACTGACCGTGCGCCTCTATGAGATCGCGCACGCTCTCGGTCGCGGCGGTCGGCGCGGCTTTGAAGGCGGCGAGGCTGATCGACTTGCCCGTCGGGTTGATGACGCCGAGCGCGCAGTAGTCCGCGCCGACGAGCGCGATGGCGCGCTCTAACACGAGCGAGGTCACCTCGCCGAAGTCGGAGCTGGCGTTCAAGGCGTTGGCGATTTCGAGCAGCGCGCGCGTGCGGTGCGACTCGCGCTGCTGATCCGTGTAGAGCCGCGCGTACTGGTAGCCGACGGCGATCTGGCGCGCGATGGACTGGAGGAACGAGACTTCCTCGTCGAGCCACTTGCGCGGCGCGCGGACGGTGTGGAGACCGACGAGACCGAGCACATCGCCGCCGAGCACGACGGGCACGACGAGGAGCGAGCGCGTGTTGAGACTCGCCGGGAGCAGGCTGATCTTCGGATCGAGTCCGGGCGCGCTGGTGTCGTCAACACGGATCGGCTGCGCGAGGTTGAAGCGCGCGGCGAGCTGCTCGAAGTCAACGGGGATCGTCACGCCGAGGCTCGAAGGCACTTCGGGCGCGGCGCGCCACTCGTGGCTGATGCGCAACTCGCCGCCGGCGTCGAGCTGGATCACGTCGCAACGATCAACGCCCATCATCTTGCCAAGCTCACTGACGACGGCTTGCAGGAAGCGGTTGAGATCGATCTCGGAGTGCACCGAGGGCGCGAGGCGGTTGATGATCGCCTCTCGCGCCTCGTGCATCTTCACCTTGCGTTCGAGCGAGAGTGCGTCGGTTCGTTCGTCGGACGTGATCAGGGAAGCCAAGCTCGTTGGTCGCTCCTTAGAAGCTCAGTCGCGAGAGTGTGTGTATGTTGCGGTCGAAACGTTCGAGCGCGTCGGGCGCGCTGTGCCGCGTGTGATCTTGTTTGAGAAAGAATCGTAGCGCAGCGTGCATCGAGTTGCCAAGGCTCGCGCGCAGACTAAAAAGGGGAGACCGCAAGTCTCCCCTTCGTCGAACCGAACTTTAACGGGTGTTTACTCGGCGGCGGTCGCTTCGGCGTCGAGGTGGAACACGACGTGCGCGTCTTCGGGCGCGAGCACCGGATGATAAGTCTTGCCGTAGTTGCCCGTGATGTTGCGGACGTACTTCTCTGTCTCCGGGAACGGCGGCACGCCTTTGTACTTGTCCACATTGCCCTCGCCCGCGTTGTAGCCCGCGAGCGCGAGCGTCACGTCGCCGTCGAAGCGCTTCAGCAACGAGCGCAAATACTTCGTGCCCGCCTCGACGTTCTGCTGCTCGTCGGTCGCATCCGTGCAGCCGAAGCGCTTGGCGGTGCCGGGCATGAGTTGCATCAGCCCTTGCGCGCCGACGCCCGACTTGGCGTCCGAGACGTAGCGCGACTCTTGCAGGATGACCGCGTGGATGAGACGGGGATCGACGCCATACTTGTCGCCCGCCTTGAAGATGATCTGATCGAGGTTGGCGTCGCCCGATGTGGGCACGTCAGACGGAATACGCGCGGGCGCGTTCGGATCAACGATGGCTGCGACAGCCTTCGCCGTCACGGTCGGCGCGAGCGCTTGGAAGAAGGGGATTTCGGTGATATTGGAAAGAACAAAGATGGCGAAGACGGTGATGACTGACG
>JAVXVR010000269.1:0-5510 GCA_032230165.1 Acidobacteriota bacterium
AAAGAGAGACCCGCTGCGCTCTCCCCTTCGCCGCGGGTCTCTCTTCGTTGCGGTCGCCTACTTACGTAATAACAGGGGCGACCGAACCCTTTAATAAATTTTCCCTGCTCGATTTTGTCGGGGGTCTCGCCCGCGCTCTCCCCTTCGCTGACGAGAACCCCCTCCGCACCGACAACCGCAAAGGTTGCCGATTTCGTTAAAGCTTATCTGTTCGACCCGCGATACTCCGGCAGACGCACGCTCTGGTTAAGCGCGACGCCGAACTCAGTGCCGGACTTCACGTCAGCCTCTTTCTCTTTCTCATAGACACGTGCGCCCGTGCCGAGCGCGCCGCCGAGAATCGCGCCGATAGCCGCGCCCTTGCCGCCGCCCGCAATCGCGCCGATCAGCGCGCCGCCCACCGCACCGCCGCCGATGAAGACCGCGTCGCGCTTCTGGTTCGAGCGACCCTTGACGGTGCTCTCGTTGTCGGAGTTCACCTGATCGGTTTGCAGCGTCGTCAGCGATCCGTTGATCGGGTAACGCGCGTTGTTCGGGAGTTGCACGGAAGTGAACCGCACAGAGATGTTGCCCGGCGTGCGACGACCAGCGCGTGTCACGCTCGACACGCGACCCCAGACATGGCTTCCGACCGGAATCACTTCCACACCGTCGCCATAGACGGGCTCGGTGGTGGTCGAAGAGAAAGTGTCACCGACGCGCGCCGTGCCGGAGTTCAACTCGCTGTCGAGACGCGCGCGCATGATCGTGTTCGTGCCGAGCGTGTAATACCTGAGCGCGGGCACTGCGACGGTTGTCGTGCGCGTGGTGCGCGTCGTGCGGCGTACGCGCGGTCTGCGCCGCTGCGCCGCTGCGGGGATAACTGTCACGACTAGTAGTGCGAGGGTCGCGATAAAACTTAGGGCGCGTCGCGCCGTGTGGGTCTTCATCTTTCAAGCCTCCTTCGCCTGCGCGGCGCACATTCGCCATTCTTAAAAACTGTGAATGTTTGCCGCCGTTGTTAGTAAAAGCAATGAGCGTGCCATGGCGCGTTGCCACGGCGATTACTGAAAACTCAATGCTTTTGCACACCTTTCACAGGATCGAAGGCTCTGCGCGTTCAACACTGAACCCGTGCCTTCGACCTTGTGCGCCGTAGCGTGCGTGTGCGTTGCACGATATCGTGTGAATAATACTGTAACAAAATATCAACGCAGTTTGCAGGGCGCGGGCTCGTTCCAGCGCGTCGTCGTCGGCTTGACTTCGGTCGCGAGTTCACATACATCTTCGCGCAGCCTGAGTGAAAAATTCCTTCGCGCACTCTCAGTCCATCAAGACCAGTAAAGGAGAATTTTATGAGCGCACCAGCGACCGCCAACGCCGCCTCCAACATCCCGCGCATCAACGATCCCGCGCCCGACTTTGAAGCCAAATCCACGAACGGGATGCTCAAGCTCTCTGACTTCAAAGGCAAGTGGGTCGTCCTCTTCTCGCACCCGGCAGACTTCACGCCCGTCTGCTCGACCGAGTTTGTCGAGTTCGCGCGCCGCTCCGATGATTTTCGTGAGCGCAACGCGCAGCTCGTCGGTCTCTCGGTTGATTCCGTCACGGCGCACATCGCTTGGATCAGGAACATGCAGGATCACTTCGGTGTGAAGATCGACTTCCCCGTCATCGCAGACCTCGACACGAAGGTCGCGCAGAAGTACGGACTGATTCACCCTTCGGCTTCCGAGACCGCGACTGTGCGCGCCGTCTTCGTCATCGACGACAAGGGCATCATCCGCGCGCTCATCTACTATCCGATGAGCCTGGGGCGCAACATTGATGAAATCCTGCGCGTCATCGACGGGCTTCAGACGGCGGACACGAACGCCTGCGCCACGCCCGCCAACTGGCAGCCCGGCGACAAGGTGATCGTCCCGCCCCCGCAGACGCTCGCCGACGCCGATGCGCGCACCAAGCGCGAAGACTACGACGTGACCGATTGGTACTTCTCGAAGCGCGACCTGTCGAAGCCGACTAAGTGAGAGAAACGTCCGAACGGATCGCGCAACGCTTAAGGCGAACATATTCGCTCCGGCGCTAACATTTCAGCCGCACTCAGTCGCCGCCCGGCTCGCACGTTTAAATGTTGCGAGCCGGGCGCGTCGCGTCTATGATGTCGGCACCGCCCTTCTTCCTGACAACGCGCTTCGGTCAAGCTTTCCGCGCGCCGTCGTTCGTCTCAATAGCGCCTGCCGGGCGGTGCGCCTCGCTCTTCGATCAAGTTGCCGGAAGGGTTAACCAGAGGGATGAAAGCCGAACACGAACGCGTGACGGAAGACGAGCGCGAACTCTCGATTGAGACTCAGCTCGCGCACGCGGGTGAGCGCGGCGAGCCCATCGTCGGCAAGCCCGCCGCCGTGCCCATCTACGCGACGACAACTTTCACCTACGACACGATGGCGGAAGTTGACGCCGTCTTCGCGGGCGACGAGCAGGGGTACGCCTACACGCGCTACGGCAACCCGACCGTACGCGCGCTCGAATGCGCGCTTGAAACTTTAGAAGGCGGCGCGGGCGCGTGCGCCTACGGTTCGGGGATGGCTGCGCTGCACGCCGCGCTCCTCGCCTGCGATCTCGCGCCCGGCTCGACCGTCCTCGCCGCGCAAGACCTCTACGGCACGACCACCCACCTGCTCGAAACAGTTTTCCGACAGTTCGGCGTCCGCACCGTGCTCGCGGACTTTAACGACATAGCCTCCTTGCGCGCCGTCGCGCGCGAGACGCGCCCGCAGGTTTTGATCTGCGAGACGATCTCGAACCCTCTGCTCAAGGTCTGCGATCTGGAAGCGTGCGCGGAGGTGGCGCGAGAGGTGCGCGCGCGGCTCGTCGTGGACAACACCTTCGCTTCGCCTTATCTCTGCCAGCCGCTCAAGCACGGCGCGGACATCTCCGTCCACAGCATGACGAAATATCTGGGCGGGCACGGCGACGCGACGGGCGGCGTCTCGGTCGCGGCGGACGAAAAACTTTGGGAGCGGCTGACGGCGGTGCGCAACACCGTCGGCGGCGTCTTAAGCGTCTGGGAAGCGCACGAAATCTTGCGCGGCGTCAAGACGCTCGCCGTACGTATGGAGCGACAATGCGAGAATGCGCGACGCCTCGCTGAACATCTGTTGACCGACCGGCGCATCGCGCGCGTCTATCATCCCGGCTTCGGCGCAAACGAAGCGCAGGCGGCGGTCGCGCAACGTATGCTGCGCCCGCCGCACACGGGCGCGCTCGTCTCCATCGAGCTTGCAGAGAACACGCGCGAGGCGGCGTATCGCTTCATGGATGCGCTGCAACTGTGCGTGCGTCTGACGAGCCTCGGCGACGTGGTGACGTGCGTGCTGCACCCGCCGACCGCCTCGCACCGCAGTCTCACGCCGGAGCGTCGCGAAGAGATCGGCATCACGGACGGACTCGTACGCGTCTCGGTCGGCATAGAGGACGCAGCGGACATCATCCACGACATCGAGCAGGCGCTTCGTACGGTCGAAGAACCCGCGCGCAGCGCGCACGCTCAAATTTGAAATTGTAGAAGAGGGACAATGGAAGAGATCACAGCCACGGAACTTAAAGCACGCCTCGACCGGGGCGACGACCTACAGATCATAGACGTGCGCGAGCCGAACGAGTACGAGACGGCGCGGCTCGAAGGCTCGAAGCTGATCCCGCTCGCACAGGTCTTGAACCGCGTGGGCGAGATTGACGAGAGCCGCGAGACGGTCGTCCATTGCAAGGGCGGCGTGCGCAGCGCGAAGGCGATTGAGGCGCTCACGCGCGCCGGGTTCAAGGGTCGCCTCTTGAATCTGAAGGGCGGCATCACCGCCTGGTCGAACGACGTTGATCCAAGCGTGCCGAAATACTGAAGCCGCGCCGGACAATTTCACGACGACGATTGAGAGAGAAAGACCACGCTGGACGGTAAAAGTGTCAGCGACACTTTTCCGCCCAGCGTGGTCTTTATTTGCGGCGTCTCCCGCCCGCGCGAGCGCGCTTAGCTGTTCGTGCCGGACGCAGCCTGCCCGCGATTCTGCTGCTGACCGAGGTGCTTGGCGAGCAGACGCTTCGCCTGATCGGCGCGTTGACTGTTGTCTTCCTTGAGCTTGCGGAAGAACTGTATGGTCTCCTGATCGCCGGTGGCTTCGGCGTCGGCGATGTAGCGCGCTTCGGTCTCCGCGCCTTGCAGCGCGTGGTAGATGGCGCTCACGAGGTCGTAGGTGATGTCGGGCGTCCCCGTGTTGTCTTTGCTCCGCTCGTTCTGATTCGCAGACATGGTTGTACCCCTTTCACGAAAAGTTGATCTATACAGAGGGGGTTTGAACTCGCGGGGAACTCGCGTTTGATTTTAGAAACGGCGCGCGCCGAAAGCAAGTCTATTCACGCGGTCTCGTGCAGCTTTGCCTCTGCCGCCTAACGCCGGGCATCAGCGGCGAGCGCCGATTCAACGTTGATGAGAGGGGCGCTTAGGCGCGAGTCCGCTGCATGCCGTTGTTAGGCGGCGGGTAAGATGTAAGCCTCAACGTAATCTTCACGACTCGGGCGAATCTGCCGCGCCTCTTCCTGTGCAAAAATCTCTCGGCAGCGGGAGCATTTTATTCTCTTCGGTAACTCAAGCCAATGAGGTGAAGCGACGCCTTTGATAAGACTCTGAACTTCAGCTAGAAGGTCGGCAATGGATAGATTCTGGTAACGGCAGGCATCAAGATCAAGCCGGAAGATTTCCTCCGACTGAGCTTCTTGATAGGTTGCGAAATCATAGAACGAGGCTAGGAACAAGGGGAACTCGACTCTTGCGCCACATCTAGGGCAAAGCGTTTCGTAAATGTGAGCCGGAAGTTTCTGCTTCATCACCGCAAGGCGACAGCCGCCTAACGCATATTATACCGCACGGTGCGGTCTAACTCCGTAATAGGGCGTGAAAAGCCGCACCCTTCGGTATAACTCCGTAATGGAGCGGCAAAAGCCGCACGGTGCGGTCTAACGCACGTCAGACGCCGTCATATCGAGTGACGGGCGATGGCAAGCCCCTCGCTGACCTGCCAACGCCCGTCAAAAGTCGTCGCGCTATGCCTTTGTGTTTGTGCCGCCTGTGCCGGGAGCTTTGCGCGCGGTGCGCTTGCGTTCCGTCAGGCGCGTGCCGCCGGTTTGCTCATACTCGCTGCTGTCGGAGCCGTATTGCGCCTCGGCGGCTGAGAGCATCCGCTTGTTCTTGTCGCGCAGCGCGCTCTCGTTAGCGTCCAGAGCGTTCTGCCGCTCGTCGAGGGCTGCGAGCTGTTCGTTGTAGCTGTCGAGGTCGCGGCTGAAGTTGTTGATCTCCTGCTCGTAACACGCCAGCGAGAGGATTGTGTCATGGTACCGGGGGCGGGACTCGAACCCGCACGACCTTACGGTCAACGGATTTTAAGTCCGTTGCGTCTGCCATTTCGCCACCCCGGCATCATGCGCCGAAGATATCATGCGAACAGTGCGCGCTCCAATTCTTCACAGTCGAGCGCGGC
>JAVXVR010000275.1:0-9817 GCA_032230165.1 Acidobacteriota bacterium
AAGGCGATCTACCACGTGCGGCTCGGCGTCGCGTACTTCCGCGCGCGCCGCTACCAGCAAGCGCGCGAGGCGTTCGATGCCGCGATCAAGCTCTCGCCCGAGAGCGGCGCACTCTACTATCTCGCCGGCTACGCGGCGCGCGCCGAAGGGCAGTTCGACGCCGCGCTCGGATACTTCCAGCGCTCGGTCGAGCTTGAGCCGCAGAACGCGGCCGGATACGCCAACCTCGGCTTCCTCGCGGGCGAGCGGGGCCAGCACGAGGATGCTGAGCGGCTCCTGCGCCGAGCGCTTGCGCTCGACCCCCAAAACTATCCCGCTACTTACGACCTGGGCCGCCTGCTCGTCCGGCTCAAGCGCTACGACGAGGCGCTGCCCATGCTCGAACGCGGCGCGGCGCTCAGCAAGGAAGACCCCGGCGTCCACTACCAGCTCTTCCTCGCCTATTCGCGCCTGCGTCGGAAGGAGGATGCCGACCGCGAGCTTGCCGAGTTCAAGCGGCTCGAAGAGGCGCGCAAGGCTGGCGACGGCGGAGACGCGGGCGCGAAGGTTCGTGAAGAGTTGCCGCCGCCCGACACAGGCGGGGCGGCGAAGCCGGGCGCGCCGCCCCCACAGAAGAATCCTCCCCGCCGAAGCTGCGCGCTTTGGACGGCGCGACATCTACGCATGACGAACCCGGCAAGTAAATTCTTATTCGTGTGCGCCCTCGCCGTGGTGGCTTGTGCCGGCGCGAGGTCGCAGAGTGGCGACCGTCTAGCGCCCGGCGCGCCCGGCGCGGAAGCGCAGTGGACGGACGCAGGCAAGAACGGCGTCGGCACGTCGAACACGACCGAGTCGAAGGTCTGGTTCACGCTGCACGGCGGCGTGATGACGGAGGTCTATTATCCCACGGTCGATGTCGCGAACACGCGCGCGCTGGAACTCGTCGTGGTGAGCAGCGCGGGCGGCGGCGGCGCGCGCGTCGAGACGGAGAGCACCGACACGACGCACCGCGTTGAACTGCTGGGTGAGCAGGCGCTCACGTTCCGCCAGACGAATACTGCCAAGAGCGGTCTCTACACGATCACGAAGACTTACACGACCGACTCGGAAAGGCATACCGTCTTGATCGACGTCGGCTTCGAGAGCCGGGATCGGATGGCGCTCTCTCTCTACGTCTATTACGACCCGTCGCTGAACAACAGCGGGATGCACGACTCAGCCTGGTCGCAGGGCGGCGCGCTCCTCGCCTCCGACGCGGACAAGGCGTCGGCTCTCGTGTCGAGCACGGGCTTCGCGGAGACGACCAACGGGTATTTCGGGACGAGCGACGGTCTCACACAGCTGCGGCGCGACGGGCGCATCACGGGAGCATACGCGCGCGCGGCGGATGGGAATGTCGTGCAGATGGCGCGTCTCGTGCCCGCGGCGCACTCCACGCTCGCGCTCGCGTTTGGCAGAGAGCCGGACGAGGCTCTGAGGAACGCGCGGGCGTCGCTGCAGAAAGGTTTCGCGCGGGCGCGCGCCGAGTATGAAGAGGGTTGGCGCGAGTACGTGCGCACCCTGCGCCGCGCCGCGCCGAAGTACCGGCGGCAGTTCGACGCGGCGGCGATGGTTTTGAAGGCGCACGAGGACAAGACCTACCGCGGTGCGATGATCGCCTCGCTCACGATCCCCTGGGGCGGCGGCGCGAACGCCAACGAGCCGAACGTGGGCGGTTATCATCTGGTCTGGTCGCGCGATCTTTATCAAGTGGCGACAGCCTTCTACGCGCTTGGCGACAAGGCGAGCGCCGACCGCGCGCTCGACTACCTGTTCCGCGTCCAGCAGAAACCCGACGGGAGCTTCCCGCAGAACTCCTGGCTCGACGGGCGACCCTTCTGGGGCTCGCTGCAACTCGACGAGGTCTCTTACCCGCTCGTCCTCGCCTACCAGTTGGGGCGCACCGACGACGGGACGTGGGCGAAGCACGTCCGCCCCGCGGCGGACTTCCTCGTGCGCACCGGTCCCCGCACCCCGCAAGAGCGTTGGGAGGAGAAGCCCGGCTACTCGCCCTCGACCATCGCCGCAGAGATCGCCGGGCTGGTCTGTGCGGCGGAGATCGCGCGGCGCAACGGCGATGAAGCATCTTCAGCTATCTACCTCGCGGCGGCGGACGACTGGGCGCGCAACGTCGAGCGCTGGACGGCGACTTCGACGGGCAGGTACGGCGACGGGAACTACTACCTCCGCCTCACCGACAACGACGACCCGAACGACGGCGCCGTCTTCAACGTCGGCAACGGCGGCGGCGACTACGACGAGCGCGAGATCGTGGACGCCGGGTTCCTCGAACTTGTCCGCCTCGGCGTCCGCCGCGCGGACGATCCGCTCGTCGCGAAGTCGCTTCCCGTCATAGACAGCATCATCAAGATCACGACCCCGAACGGCGAGGACTGGTATCGCTACAACCATGACGGCTATGGCGAGCTGGACGACGGGCGGCTCTGGAACTGGAACGGGAAGTACGAGGGAAAGGGTCGCCCCTGGCCCCTTCTGGCGGGCGAGCGCGGCGAGTACGAACTGGCGCGCGGCGAAAAGGAGCTGGCGGCGCGGCGGCTCGACGCGATGGCGGCGTTCGCGAACGAAGGCTTGATGATCCCGGAGCAGGTCTGGGACTTGCCGCAGAGCCCGCGGCGCGACTTGCGCTTCGGCGAGGGAACTGGTTCCGCGACGCCGCTGGCTTGGGCGATGGCGCAGTTCGTCCGCCTCGCCACGAACCTCGAAGCGGGACGCAACCTCGAAACACCCGACCTCGTCGCGGCGCGCTACAGTGCGCATCCCATCCCGCCCGAGGCGGACGACAGCTTCCTATCGCCGGACGACGAAGCCCTGTCACACCTGGAAGGCGGGAGTTCGTTGCGGTTCACTTGGCGCGTCGCCCCGGGCACGCGTGCTTTTATCCTCGAAGGTGCGGGCGCACGCGAGGCGTCGGTCGGCGCAGATGGCGGCGTTGATTTCTCCGTGAAGGTGCCGGAGGGCGAATCGGTCGTCGCCCTCGTCGCGCAGTCGTCGGGCGGCGCGAGCGTCTTCCATCGCCTGAAGATTCGCGGCTTGTCGCCCGAAGAGTGGCGTGCGTGGAACGCGCGGGCGGTGTCTCCGGCCCTCGCGGAGAAGGTGAAGGCGGCACGGCGCTCGCCCGTCATTGAGCAGGATGAGGTGACTTTCGTCTATCGCGGCTCTGCCCGACGGGTGGAGGTCGTGGGCGACTTCACGGGCTGGGCGCCGCGCCGCCTCTCGATGCGGGAAGTACCGGGCACCGATCTGAAGTTCTACACGCGCCGCTTCGACGGGGACGCGCGCGTCGAGTACAAGTTCATCGCCGACGGCGAATGGGTGACTGATGCGCTCAACCCGGACAGAATCGACAACGGCGTCGGCAGCTTCAACTCCTTCTTTGCGATGCCCGGCTACCGCGCGACAGTTCTGCTCGCGCTGCCGCCGAAGCGTGACGGAGCGGCGCTCGAACAGACTGAAGTTCGCAGCGCGCACCTCGGCGGGCAGCGTCGCATACAGGTCTATCTACCGCCGGGCTACCGGGAGTCGCAAGCGCGCTACCCGGTGCTCTACGTGCAGGACGGATCGGAGTACGTCAGTCGCGCGGGTGCCGTCGAGGTCGCCGACGACCTGATCAAATCCGGGCGCGTCGCGCCGTTCATCATCGTCTTCGTCGATCCGCAGGATCGCCTGAAAGACTACTGGGCCAGCGACGACTTCGCGCACTTCATGGCGACGGAGTTGGTGCCCTTCGTGGATGCGCGCTACCGCACGCGCGCCGAGCGCGACGGGCGCGCGCTGTTGGGCGCGAGTCTCGGCGGCGTCATCTCACTCTGGACGGCGCTCAAGCACCCTGACGTCTTCGCGCGCGTCGGCGGACAGTCCACCGCCTTCCAGATTGGCGACGAAAGGGTCGTCAGCGCGCTCACCTCACTGGAACCGGTGAGCGCCGCCCGGCACATGAAGTTCTATTTGGACGTGGGGCGCTTCGAACCGGTGCTCGGCGCGGCGCGGAGGGTGCGTGTGCTGCTCGCGGCGAGGGGCTACCCGGTCACGTACCGCGAGACGGAGGCGGGGCACAACTGGACGAACTGGCGCGACCAGCTTCCAGAAGCCTTCGCCGCGCTCTGGTCGCCGCTTCGCACGAGGTGATCTCGACTGAGCCAGTCAAGTCGCCATGCGCTCGCAGCGCTGACCGAGATAGACTCGCTGGAAGGAGGGATTGGAACGTCTGCCGGTCGGGTGTGAAGGCACTTACGCGAGGAGACATCTACATTAATCACGACTGATGCAGTTAACCTTAACACCGAAGCAAAGACGAGAAAAAAAAGAGGGGGCACGTAAGCTCCCTCTTTTCTCTTGATTACTAACTTGGAGACACGATTAGTAGCACAATGCCCGAAATCGGGACGATGCTATCAACTGTGCTACTACCCGCAACTCGTTGAAGATAAGTGGCGGAGCCGACGGGATTCGAACCCGCGACCTCCGACGTGACAGGCCGGCGTTCTAACCAGCTGAACTACGACTCCGCAAAAACTTCCGCCACTACTCGCGCGGGCTCGCGCGGCGTGCCTGCACATGACACGCCCGCTTTCTTGGTAGGCACGGCGGGACTCGAACCCGCAACCCCCGCCTTGTAAGGGCGGTCGTCTACCATTGACAGTACGTGCCTCTAATAAATTCCATTCGACACGCGCCCGCTTGCAAAGAACTTATTCGCCCCGAAGAGTTAGAGAACCTTCTCGTGAAGCGGGACAATCCTAAGAGATGGTGCGCGCGGGTGTCAAGCCGTTCGCGCCGCCTAAAAGACGGGCACATTTTGACTGCGGATGAGGGCGGCGAGCTGCGCCGGCGAGTCGCAGATGAAGTCCGCGCCCGCCGCCTCTAACTCCTCGCGCGAGCCGTAACCGTAAGCGACGCCGAGGGCGCGCACGCCGTTCTTGCGCGCGGCACGAATGTCGTGCTCGCGGTCGCCGATCATCAGCGACGCAGAGGCGTCGAGTCCTTCTTCGCGCAGGAGGCGCGCGACGAGCAGGGCTTTGTCGTCGAGACTCGCGTCGGCTGCCGCGCCGTGGACGGCGACGAAAAACTGCGCGAGACGGAAGTGTTCGAGAATTTGCACGGAGAAGCGCGTGAGCTTCGACGTGGTGACGTAGAGGCGCAATCCCTCAGCTTTCAACTCCGCGAGCATCTCGCGCACCCCCGGATAGACTGCGTTCTCGCTCCATCCCACGCGCGCGAATCGCTCGCGGTAGAGCGCGACGGCGCGCTCGATGAGAGCCGCGTCGTCTGTGCCAAGCATCTCGACGAAATTTTGTCGCATCGGGGGCCCGATGAACTTCAGTAGCTCCGCGCGCGTGCGCGCAGGGAGTCCAAGCCCTTCGAGCGCGAACTGGTAGGAGCGCGTGATGCCTTCGGCGGGCTCTGTGAGCGTGCCGTCGAGATCGAAGAGGAGGTTGCGGATCGGCATTCGTTTATCCTTCGCGCCTCCAGCGCCTTTGCGTAATGGTTTCTCACGCAAAGGCGCGAAGGCGCGAAGCAAGACGCAACAGGCGAAAGATTTTGAAACGCGACCTTAGTAACTTTGGTTAAAGCTATGTGTGCGACCTAGCCGAAGGAGTCGTTCACAGTAGCCAGACCGGCAGTTGCCCTTCGCCACGACTTTGCTCCTCGTCGCGGCGCTCCGCTTCCTCGGTCGCTGGTCGCCGCGCGTCGTCCGGCGCGTCGCGCTCTTCGCGCGGACGGTTCTTCCCCACGGGTTCGATCAGCACGTCGTTCACCTGTTTGTCGAGTCTGCCGATGACGGGCATCGCCTCCGCTCCTTTCGGTCGTCAAAGTTTGCGGCTATCATTATCAACACAACGCGCCCGAAAAGTGTAGGCATATGTCGAAGCATCTTCCAAGCAGAGCGAACGCCGTCTGGCTTTTATTCTTCACGCTGCTCGCGTGCGCGCCTGTTGCGAACATCGTCCGCGTCGCCCGCGCGCAGACGCAACCGCCGCCCACCGCACAGGCGCAGCCGCAGCAGCGACCGCGCCGCGTGACGACATCGAACGAACAAGGCACGCCGCCGAAGTCGCCATCAAACGCGAACACAGATAAGCCGAACGCGCCCGTCGAGGTCGGCGACGACGAAGTGCTGCGCGTGGACACGCAGCTCGTGCCCGTCCCCGTAGTTGTGCGCGACAAGGCGGGGCGACCCGTTGCGAATCTGCGCGCCGGGGATTTCACGCTCTACGAGGACGGGCGACCGCAGCGCATCGCGAACTTCTCAACCTCGGACGCGCCCTTCGAGATCGCGTTGCTGCTCGACACTTCGGGCTCGACGCGCGAGGACGTTGGACTTATCCGCCGTGCCGCCAACCTCTTCATCGAAGCCCTGCGCCCCGGCGACCGCGTATCAATCGTCTCCTTCAGCACGCAGCAGGACGGCGCGCACTCGACGCCCGTTGTCGAAGTGAAAGCGCCACTGACAGATGACCGCCAGAAACTGCGCGACGCGCTCGATAAGATCGGCTCAAGCTACGGCACGCCTTACTACGATGCGCTTGAGCGCGTGGCGTTGGAAGTGTTCCGCGAGCCGCCGCGAGAGGAAGTGAAAGGTCGCCGCGCTCTCGTCGCTTTGACGGACGGGGTGGACTCTTCGAGCGAGGCGGAGTTCGAGGAGTCGCGCGCGCGCCTGCGCCAGTCGGGCGTCATCAGCTACTTCATACAGGTCAACACTGAAGACTTCGTCGAGGAAAGACTCCTTCGCGACTGTCAGGACAACGGCAGGCTCTCGCTCTCGAAGGCGCAACTGCAACGCTACCGGCGCATCTACGCTTCCTCAGCCGACGCCGCCGACTACGCGAACTTCTGCCAGATGGGTCAGTTCGAGCGCATGGACATCAGCCGCAAGCTCTACCAGATCGCGCGCGCCGAGATGGCGCAACTCGCGCGTGATTCCGGCGGCAGGACTTTCAACGCGCTTGACCTGCGCGACGCGCGGCAAGCCTTCGCACAGGTCGCCGAAGAGATCGGCAAGCTCTACAGCCTCGGCTACTACCCGACGAACAAGACGCGCGACGGCTCTTTCCGCCGCATCAGCGTCGAGGTGCGCGGCATCCCCGGCGCGCAAGTCACCGCGCGCGAAGGCTACCAAGCGCCGAAGGGTTGACGCAGGACAGTTAACATCGTGTTGAAGCTCAAACTGCTCATCGCAGTGATTCTCTGCGCGTGTTTGTCGGGAGTTGTGCCGTCCTTCGGCAGTGGCGCGCAAACTCGCGAGGAGCGCGTTAAGGATGTTCAGAAAAGGTTACTCGACTATGAGCCAGCGCAGTACAAACTGAAGCCGCTGCTTCAGGGACGTGGATATGAATTCTGTAACAACACCTCTGCGCGGATCATTAGCTTTCATCTCGGTTGCGTGGAAAGAAAAAAGCATGATCTGAGAATCGTCGAAACCCGCCCTCTCCAAGAAAAAGTGTTAGAGCCTGCTAAAGCTGATCGGATCGAATGCGTTTCTTGGGATTCTGATCACGGCATCTTTTTACTTCAAGGTGAGGAATGCAATAAAGGTAAGCTCGCCGTAGTCGAAGTGTCATTTGCCGATGGTGGCAAGTGGACGCTTCGGTGAATAGTTGAGATTAGAGGCAGACAAATCATGATTGTTGATAGTCCATTCAATCGCATCGCCCTCATCGTCCTCGACAGCGTCGGCATGGGCGAGATGCCGGACGCAGCCGCATGGGGCGACGCGGGCGCGGACACGCTCGGTCACATCTGCGAGTCGCGCAAGGTCAACCTGCTGAACCTGCAAGCGTGGGGCTTGGGCAACGCGCACACGCTTGAGAATGTCCCGCCCGCCGCGAGCCCGCGCGCCGCTTACGGTCGCTGCGCCCTGCGCTCGAACGGCAAGGATACGACGACGGGTCACTGGGAGATGGCTGGCATCATTCTCGAAAAAGCTTTCCCCACCTACCCGCACGGCTTCCCCGCTAGTGTCATCAACGAGTTCATCAAAGAGACTAAAGTTCCCGGCATTTTGGGGAACTACCCGGCGTCGGGGACGGAGATCATCAAGGAACTTGGCGCGGAGCACGTCCGCACAGGGAAACCCATCGTTTACACCTCCGCCGATTCCGTCTTCCAGATCGCCGCGCACGAGCAGGTCATTCCGCTCGTGCACCTCTACGAGATTTGCGAGACGGCGCGAAACATTTTGCGCGGCGCGAACGAAGTCGGTCGCGTCATTGCGCGCCCCTTCCTTGGCGAGCCGGGATCGTTCTATCGAACCGAGAACCGACACGACTACGCCGTGCCCCCGCCGCGCGAGAACATGCTCGTCGAGCTATCCGGCGCGGGGCTCGATGTCGTCGCCATCGGCAAGATCGCTTCGATCTACGACTCCGCAGGCGTCACCGCAGACCTGCCGGGAAAGAATAACGATCAATCAATCGATCAGACCGTCAAGGCTCTTAGAGACGACTCGCGCGGTCTCGTCTTCTCGAACCTCGTGGACTTCGACATGCTCTACGGTCACCGCCGCGACACGGAAGGCTACGCACGCGCACTCGAACACTTCGATGCGCGTCTGCCCGAAATCACCGCGGCGATGCGCGACACAGACCTGCTCATCATCACCGCCGACCACGGCAACGACCCCACCTATCGCGGCACGGATCACACGCGCGAGTACGTCCCGCTCCTCGTTTACGGCGACGGCGCGCAGGCGGGCGTCAACCTCGGCACGCGCACGTCGCTCGCAGACATCGGTCAGACGGTCGCCGAAAATTTCGGGCTGCGTCTCGTCGCGGGCGAGAGTTTCCTGTCGCTCGTCGCGGGATGATTGATTAACCCGACTCGTGCGCTAAACCTGATGAGCACAGCGCAAGTCACCATCGAAGAGATGCGCGACGACGACTGGGAGCGCGTGCGCGCGATCTATCTGGAAGGGATCGCGACGGGCGACGCCACGTTCGAGACCGACGCGCCGCAGTTCGAGGCTTGGGACGCGGCGCACCTGCACGCGTGCCGGATAGTCGCGCGCACGGGCGAAGGAGTCGAGGGATGGGCTGCGCTCTCGCCTGTCTCTTCGCGCTGCGTCTATGGCGGGGTCGCGGAGGTGAGCGTCTATGTCGCAGAGCGTGCGCGCGGGCGTGGGCTGGGGCGCGCGCTACTCGCGTCGCTCGTAGAGGCTTCGGAGCGCGCGGGGTTGTGGACGCTTCAGGCGGGCGTCCTCGCCGAGAACGAGGCGAGTATTAGACTGCACGAGGCTTGCGGCTTTCACGTCATCGGCAAGCGCGAGCGACTTGGAAAGCTAAAGGGCGTGTGGCGCGACGTGGTGTTGCTCGAACGGCGGAGCGCGGTCGTCGGGAGAGATTGAGGCAGGGAATCTCAGTCGCCGTAGCACGGCGCGACGAAGTGTTATCCGAATAGTGCGTGAGCCCCTTGCGTTCATCCACGTTACTGTGGCGGCACGCCTGCGGCGGTCGGGGGCGGAGTGAAGAAGGGGAGGCGTTGCACCTGATCGACGCAGGAAGTGTCTAAGCCTTGCCACGTGCCTCGGTCTAAGAACTCCGCCATGATCCGCTCGGTGCATTCGTAGGACGAGTGCGTGCCGTTATGGACGACGACCTGCTTGCCCTGACTGTATTGCGAGAGCGCCGCCGCGCCGACGAACGGCGGCGTGACGGGATCGAAGTCGCCTGAGATCATCAGTACGGGCACGTCGAGCTTGCGCGTGTCGCGGAAACTCGCAGGCACGTCCCCGCGCTGCCAGAGACCACATGCTCGCTGGTAGGCGCGCAGGCGCGCGTCGCCG
>JAVXVR010000278.1:0-4825 GCA_032230165.1 Acidobacteriota bacterium
TCGGCATACTTCTTGTCGATCAAGCCTGCGATTGGAACTTTCACAAAGTCCGTGTCGCCCATGTACTCGGCGCGGTCTGCGAAGGCGCGGCGCATCGCCTCCGTCATGACGTGATACTTCTCGGACGAAGCCGACTGCATGGCGCGCAGGTCGTAGCCTTCGAGGATGTTGAGCATTTCGATCAGAACCGCACCGCCCGAAGAAGGCGGCGGCATCGAGATCACTTTGTAGCCACGATAGGTCGTCTCTAAGGGTACGCGCTCCTTCGGCTCGTAGGCTTTCAAATCCGCGAGCGTGATGAGACCGTTGTGACGCTTCATGTCATCGGCGATCATGCGCGCCGTCTCGCCCTCGTAAAATTCGCGCGCGCCCACGCGCTGCATCCGTGCGAACGTCGCCGCCAGATCGGGTTGACGCAGGAGCGCGCCCTCTTCGTAGAACTTTCCGCCGTTGAGGAAAATGCGGCGCGAATCTTCGTAGCGTTCGAGCAAATCCTTCTCGGCGCGGAACGAGCGTGCCTGACCGTAACTGATCGCGAAGCCTTCGGCGGCGAGACGACGCGCAGGCTCGATCAACTGCGCCCAAGTGAGTTTCCCTGATCCATATTTTTTAAGCGCTAGCGCCATCCCCGCAGGAGTGCCCGGCACGCCCGCCGCGCGATAGCCGACCGTCGAAGAGCCTTCGCCCTTGATGAGCGCACCATTCTTGTCGAGGTAAACGTCGTGCGCGGCGGCGGCGGGAGCCATCTCGCGATAATCAATCGCCGTCGCGCGTCCGTCGCGCAGGCGGATCATCATGAAGCCGCCGCCGCCCAAGTTCCCCGCCGCCGGGTGGACGACCGCGAGCGCGAACGCGGTTGCAATCGCCGCATCAACGGCGTTGCCGCCGCGCTTCAAAATCTCGACGCCCGCCTCGGACGCGAGTTTATTCGTCGAGGCGACTATGCCGTGCGGCGCGCGCACGGGATCACGCGACGCGGCAGAGGCGACGTTTAAGACGCGCGCGCTTCGCCACACGGGCGCGACGGGCGCGACGATTGCGACGGCGACGACGAGGCACAGAACCGCGAGTCTTCTGAGAGTCATGATTGGCGATCCTTTCAAACTTCTTGCGCGGGCGACTGTGGCGGGAGTTTTAGCTCCATGAAGAGCGTCCCTTCGACCGGGTTGAAACGATAAGCTTCGATCTCTTCAAAACCGAGCGCGTGGTAGAGCGCGGCGGCGGCGCGCATCGTCGGCAAAGTGTCGAGCCGCATCCGTTCGTAACCGAGCGAGCGTGCGCGTTTGATGGCGGCGACGGCGAGCAGCTTTCCCCAGCCGCGACTGTGGAACTGCGGGCGGACGTACAAACGCTTCATCTCGCAAACGCTCTCGTCGATCTTTCTCAACGCGACGCACCCGACAGGCTTGCCGCCCTCGTTCGCGATAAGCACGCAGCCCGTCGGCGGCGAATAGTCGCCGGGAAACCCTGCGATCTCTTTCTCGAAGTTTTGGAAGTCGAGATTGATGCCGAGCGCCTCGACCATTTCGATAACGAGCTGGCGCGCTTCGGCGATCTCTTCATCGGAGGTGGCTTCCTTCACAAACATAGTAAGTACGAGCGACCAATTTCACAGGGTCGCGATGAGCCCCGCGACGAACGCGCCGCGCCGTGCGATGGAGTCGCGCAGGATGTGCTCGTGCGCAGCGTGCGCGCCGTCGCCTTCGACGCCGAGACCGTCGAGCACCGAAGGGCAGAAGGCTGCGGCGAAGTTGCCATCCGATGCGCCCCCGACGCTCGTCTCGCCCAGCTCGAAGCCGAGCGAGGCACTGAGCGCGCGTGCGCGCCCGTAGAGTTTCTCGACCGCGCCGGTGCGTTCGAGCGGCGGGCGATTGATGCCGCCCTCAACCGAGAGACGCACGCGCTCGTCGAACGGTCGCGGGTTCATGATCGCCTCTTCGAGCCTGAGCGCGTCGTCCATCGTCGAGAAGCGCACGTCAACTTCCGCTTCAGCCTCAGCCGCTACGACATTCGAGCGCGTGCCGCCGTTGAACGTGCCGACGTTGACGGTGACGCCGCGCGACGCGTCGCACAGATCGTTGAGGCGCGCGGTCTGTCGCGCGAGTTCGAGGATCGCGCTCGCGCCCTTCTCGAAGTCGAGCCCGGCGTGCGCCGCGCGACCCTCTGCGCGCAGCCGAAACATCCCCGTCCCCTTGCGCGCTGTCTTGGCGCGTCCGCCCGGCGCGGGCGGCTCAAGCACGAGCACGTGCTCCGCGCGTCGCGCCTCTTCTTCAACCAGCGCACGACCGCTCAGGCTGCCCGCCTCCTCGTCGCAGTTCAACAACATGACGATAGGTCGGCGCGGCGCGAGCTTCAACTCGGCGCACGCGCGCAGGGCTTCGAGCGCGACGGCGCAGCCCGACTTCATGTCGAAGATGCCGGGGGCGTAGATGCGCCCCTCCTCCTCGCGCCACGGTCGCTCATCGAGCGAGCCGCGCGGATGCACCGTGTCGGTGTGACCGAGCAGGAGTGTTGTGCGCGAGTCATTGCCTATTGCCCCGAACGCCTCAACCCGCAGGTGTTCGCCGTAAGCTTCGACGACGACGCGCGTGACCTTCGTCACGCCTTCGATCTCGCGCGCTGACTTTTCGAGCACGTCAACGACGGCGCGACTCCCTGCCCAATCGCCCGAAGGCGACTCGCGCTCGACGAGGCGGCGTATGAGAGAAAGCGTCTCGCTCTCGCGGCGGCGAAAGTGGTCGAGCAAGTCTCCGGCTGTGGCTTGATTCAGTTCAAATGTCATCGACGAGAATGGGTCGCGCGGCGGCTCACTGCGCGGCGGCGTAGCTTTCGATTCTAACGGTCAGATCATCAACCCGTTTCTGTTTCACGCGGAAGCCGATGCCCGGCTCGCTGGGCACAGCAATCGTCCCACGCGGCGAGACCATGATGGCTGGCTCGACGATCTCTTCTTCCCAGTAGCGCGCGCTCGCCGAAACGTCGCCGGGCAGCGTGAAGCCTTCGAGCGTGGACATCGCGATGTTGTGCGCGCGCCCGATGCCGGACTCCAACATCCCGCCGCACCAGATGGGAGTCCCGCGCTCGCGCGCCACGTGCTCGACTCTCTGCGCCTCAAGGTGTCCGCCGACCCTGCCGAGCTTCACGTTGATGATTTTGCACGCGCCCATCTCAATCGCCTTACGCGCATCTTCCGCCGAGCGCACGGACTCGTCGAGACAGACGGGCGTTTCGATGTGACGCTGAAGCTCCGCGTGGTCAACCATGTCATCATACGCAAGCGGTTGTTCAGCCATCATCAAATTAAACTTGTCGAGCGACTGGAAAAGCGGCACGTCGGCGAGCGTGTAAGCGGAGTTGGCGTCAACCGAAAGTTTTATGTCGGGAAACGCAGCGCGCACGCGCTCGACGATCTTGATGTCCCAGCCCGGCTTGATCTTGATCTTGATGCGCTGGTAGCCAGCCGCCACTTCGCGCTCGATCTTCTCCAACAGCGCTTCGGGCGAATCTTGAATGCCGATGGAGACGCCGCTCGCGATCTCTGTGCGCGTGCCGCCGAGGAGTTTCCAGAGCGGCACGTCTTTGCGCCGCGCTTCCAAATCCCAGCACGCCGTCTCGATTGAAGCCTTCGCCATGCGGTTGCCGCGCGCGGCGCGCATCAAGCCCGCGACTTCCGACGCGTTCTCGATCTCGCGACCGACCGTCATCGGCGCAAGATACGTCGTGATAACAGACCACGCGCTCTCGACCCACTCCTCGCTGTAGAAAGGTCCTTCTCCGGCGGTGCACTCGCCCCAGCCTTCCGCGCCCTCCGCATCGCGCACGCGCACGAGCAGGATGCGCCGCTCGGTGGTGCGACCGAAGCTGGTCTCGAAAAAATGGATCAGGGGCAGGCGTATCTCGCGGAGTTCGATGTGTGCGATCTTCACTGTGGCGGCTCCCGTGTGCGCGCTATTATGAACAGAACCACGCGACTTTGCCAAACGCCCTAAAACGAAAAGGACGGCAACGAAGCCGTCCTCTTAACTATTTACTGATTGCCGGTCTAAGCTCTCAAGCTGAAGCGTGCTCAGATGCGATCTCCGTGCCGAGGTTCTCCGTCGTCGTTGCGACTTCACCAGCGAGCGCGGCGTGGAGCGTATGCCACGGCAGGCTCGCACATTTGACGCGCGCGGGAAACTCGCGCACGCCCGCGAAGATTTTCAAACGACCGAGCGAGTTTGGCGTCGCCTCTTCGTCCAACTCGCCCGTCACCATGCGGTGAAACTCGTCGAATAGCTTCTCTGCCTCCTCGCGCAGCTTGCCCTTCACAATCTGCGTCATCATGCTCGCCGAAGCCTTCGAGATGGCGCAGCCAGACCCCTCGAAGCTCACGTCTTCGACGATGCCGTCTTCGACTCTCAGATAGACCGTGAGCTGATCGCCGCACAGCGGGTTGAACCCTTCGGCGGTCTGCGTCGCGTCTTCGAGCCTGCGAAAGTTGCGCGGCTTCTTGTTGTGGTCGAGTATGACCTGCTGGTAAAGCTCACTTAATTCTGACATAGATAACTACCGATTAACGTCAACGGAAGAATTATTGTTACTATCAATGAACTCTTCTCCTTCAACAAACTCATCGTTCTTCTCCCAATATATGATCTCATAGCGACGGCTATCATTCGGCTTGGTGTATCGAACGTAGTAGTAGGCTCCCTTGTCATTCCCGTCAGGCTCAACGTGAACGACTTGATAGTCGGGATGCTTTTTTAAGAAGGCTCTCCGAACTCTGCCTTCACCCGCGTCGCATCCGAATAGCATCACCGCGCAGAGCAATAACAATTTGAGAAGT
>JAVXVR010000448.1:0-3174 GCA_032230165.1 Acidobacteriota bacterium
ACGGACAACTGACCACGGACAACTGACAGCCTTTTCATCTCATGACGATGTTGACGAGACGCTGTGGGACGACGATGACTTTGACGATCTCGCGCCCCTCCATGAAGCCGCGCACACGCTCGTCGGCGAGCGCGGCGGTGCGCAACTCTTCCTCCGAGGCGTCGGGCGAGGCGTTGATGCGCCCGCGCAGCTTGCCGTTGATCTGGACGGGAATCTCCAGCATCTCTTTTTTCGCTAACTCAGGATCGGCGACGGGAAAGCGCGCGCCGCTCGGCAGGATGCCGCCCGCGTGACCCAAGCCCTCCCACATCTCCTCCGCCGCGTGCGGCGCAAACGGCGCGAGCATCAGGACGAGCGACTCCAGAGCCTCGCGCGCCGCAAACTTGTCGGCGGCAGAAGCCTCTGCGGGGGATAGATTCGCGTCGCCCAACTCGTTCAACAGCTCCATCAGCGCGGCGATTGCCGTGTTGAAGTGCATCTCCTCGAAGTCTTCCGCGACGCGGCGGATCGTCTGGTGCGTCTTGCGCCGCAGAGCGCGCGCCGCGCCGGACAACTCGCCAATGCCGGGAGCTTCGCGCGACACGTCGCCGAAATCCTCACGCCAGCGATAGACCGTCGAGTAAACGCGGCGCAAGAATCTGAGAGCGCCATCAATGCCCGCCTCTTGCCAGCGCAGATCGTTCTCGACGGGCGCGGCGAAGAGCGAGAAGATGCGCACGGCGTCCGCGCCGTATGCCCCGATCATCTCGTCTGGATCGACGCCGTTGTTCGCGGACTTCGACATCTTCTCGAACGCGCCGACCGCGACGGGGTGACCGTCCGCGATCAAAGTCGCTTCGCGGACGCGACCCTTCTCATCGCGCACCACGTCCACGTCCGCGGGGTTGTAGTAAACCTTCTGCCCCACCTCTTCGCCGTCGCGGTAGAAAGTCTCTGCGACGACCATGCCCTGCGTCATCAAACGCTTGACCGGCTCGTCGAACCGGACGAGACCGATGTCGCGCATCATCTTCGTCCAGAAGCGCGTGTAGAGCAGGTGCATGACGGCGTGTTCGACGCCGCCGATGTACTGATCCACGGGCGTCCAGTAAGCGACCTTCTCTTTATCAAACGGCGCGGCGTCGTTCGCCGGATCGCAGTAGCGAAAGAAGTACCAAGACGAGTCCACGAACGTGTCCATCGTGTCGGTCTCGCGCCGTGCCGCACCCTTGCACTTCGGACAAGTGGTGTTGACGAACTCCTCGACGCCTGCCAGCGGCGACTGACCCGCACCCGTGAACTCCGCGCGTTCGGGCAGGCGGACGGGCAGCTCGTCTTCGGGCACGGGCACGATGCCGCACTTGTCGCAATAGACGATGGGGATCGGCGCGCCCCAAAACCTCTGGCGCGAGATGCCCCAATCGCGCAGGCGGTACGTGACGGCGCTCTCGCCAAATTTTTTCTCGCGCGCGAACTCAGCCATCTCGCGCTTGGCATCTTCCGAGAGCTTGCCGCTCCAATCGCTGGAGTTAACGAGGATGCCGTAGTCCGTGAAGGCGTGCGGCATCGCGGCGGACTGATCTACGGAAGTCGGATCGTGCGCGATCTGCTCCTGCTCGTGCGAGACGCGCTCGATGACGCGGCGGATCGGCAGAGAGTAGCGCTGCGCGAACTCAAAATCGCGCTCGTCGTGCGCCGGGACAGCCATCACCGCGCCCGTGCCGTACTCCATCAGCACGTAGTTCGCTACCCACACCGGCACTTGCTCGCCGCTAAACGGGTTCAGGGCGAACAGCCCCGTGCTCACGCCCTCCTTCTCCTCTTCCTCGCCCGGTTGCCGCGCCGCGCCGACCCGCGACGCGCGCACGCGCTCGACGAAACGCCCGACTTCATCCTTCAAGAGCGCGTGCTCCAAGACAGGGTGCTCCGTTGAGACGACGACGAACGTCGCGCCGTAGATCGTGTCGATGCGTGTTGTGAAGACCCGCACGCGCTCTTTCGAGTCTTTGATCTTAAAGTCAACAAACGCGCCTTCGCTGCGCCCGATCCAGTTGCGCTGCATCGTCAGCACGCGCTCGGGCCAGCCAGCCTCGATCTCTTTCATGTCGTCGAGCAATGCCTGCGCGTAGTCGGTCGTGCGTATGAACCACTGTTCCAGGTTGCGCTTCTCGACGCTTGCGCCGCAGCGCCAGCAGACGCCGCCCGACGACTGTTCGTTCGAGAGCACGGTCTCCTCCTGCGGACACCAGTTGACCGGCGAGTTCTTCCGGTAGATAAGCCCGCGCTCGAACATACGCAGGAAGAACCACTGATCCCACTTGTAATATTCGGGCGTGTGCGCGGCGATCTCGCGCCGCCAGTCGAAGCTGATGCCGAGGCGCTTGAACTGCCCGCGCATCTTCTCGATGTTCGCCTCTGTCCACTCGCGGGGCATCACGCCTCGTTTGATCGCCGCCTGCTCGGCGGGCTGACCGAAAGAATCCCAGCCCATCGGGTGCAGCACGTTGAAGCCTTGCAGCCGCTTGAACCAAGAGAGCGCGTCGCCGATGGAGTAGTTGCGCACGTGCCCCATGTGCAGATAGCCCGACGGATAGGGCAGCATCTCCAGACAGTAAAACTTCTCGCGAGGGTCGTCAGGCTCGACCTCGAACGCGCCCGTCTCAGCCCAACGCCCTTGCCACTTCTCTTCGATCTTTTCGGGGTAATATTTTTCGTCCATGACTCTCACAAACCTTTCTCCAACCTTACACAACTTCACAGGCGACGCAAAGTCGCGGCGAATAAACGCCGACGCGCATCTCGCGCCGCATCTGAACCTTAAACTGTGTGTGGAAGTGTCGCCGCCACCCGCCGGAGTCTCGCGCGCGAAGAGATTAGAGCGCGCGGCGCGGGGACGGCGTCGTAAGGAGGAGTTTGTTTGATCGGCGGAAATGTCTCATCGAAGTTTTCCGAACTTTCACCTGCCGAAAAGCAACGTCATCTTAACGTAAGGCGGCGGCGATTGTCCAAAGATTTTAATTTTCCTCTCCTGTATCTGAGGATACGTCTGTCCACTTTGATTCAAACAGCTCAAGATTAACTACAGGTAGCGAGAATATGTGATAGCCGCAGTGCTCTGTAAAGACAGCGACCTCATCAAATTCATGATCAATTAAGTAGAAGGCATACTGGAAGAAGGCGAAAGAGCCATCTTCA